>NZ_JBSQBM010000013.1:0-185828 GCF_059417685.1 Paenibacillus sp. LT-B23
AAATAGTAAAGGGAACTGTTACGATGCGGTGATTGAAAACTTCTTTGTATCATGAAATCCGAACTTCTATATCTAAAAGAATTTGATAACATGCAGCATTTCAAGCAAGAACTGGCGAAGTATATGGATTACTATAATCACAAACGTATCAAGGCCAAATTAAAGGGTATGAGCCCCGTACAATACCGAGCCCATACCCAACAAGTTGCCTGAAATAAATTGTCTAACTTTAAGGGGTCACTTTATCACGTCCCGGCCTGCCTTTTGGGTGTTACAGATCATGTTCCGTCCGAGTTTTCATCGACTGAATCTTTGTAGACCGAGCCTTGGATCACGAGTGGACCCGTGACAACGGCCCGGCGGTTGGCCGATTGCACGGTGAGGCAATATACATATGGCGCTGTCGGTTTCACGGTTTCCTCATACCTTAGCTCGGCAAAGCCCTCCTGATAGCAGGAATCCTGCAACCAGTCCAGCACGGGACCCTGCCCGTCGTTGCGACGTAGCCGGATATCCAGCTCTCCAATATCCCAGTTGAGCAGCGGATTTTCCCATGCCAAGGAGGCTTCAATGACAATACGTCCTTCAGACTCATTCGCAGGAATGATCAACGTAGATAGCACGCTCTCCTGTCCGGTGACCTGAAAAGGTAGCGCATGTGTGCCTGCATCGGCTCTGTTTTGTACCGAATATTTTAGCATACCTTCTTCCTCTCCTGTCCGTGTATTAGGGCGTCACGGTAAAATGACTGGCTGTACGCATAGCGACCACGTTTCCGTCCTCTACAAATTCAGCCAAAATAAATAGCATTTCCGGATTGCATATACTTGTGATCACCCGCAGGTAAAAAGGATTTTGGGCTGTCTCCATATCCTTGAGCTGTACGACGGAGCCGGCTTCGGGAGAAGCGCTCAGGCTAAGGAGCTGCCGCCGGAAAACGGTGCTATCATTGCCTATTTCCAACAGTACATCGACAGGTCTCTTTTCACGATTGAACAGGGTCACATGGCAGCTCTGGATACTGGCGCTGTCATAAGCGAGGTGATGATCAGCAGATAAAAGAAACACGGACATATCCTGTAGCCTCCTTGAATTCCGTTGTATACCAGCCTTATATCATATGAAAATGTGCCATGTCTCGATTGGATAGTTGTACGCCTTTTTTGACAAAATACGCGCTGAGGTCCAACCCTTTTAGCCGATCTGTGCATGTAATGTAGAGTGGAACAACCTGCGACCTGAGGACAGGTCACTTTTAAAAAGGAGGCACGCTATGAGACTTGCACAGCTGGCAGGGGAATATGATGCGGTCTTCAGTTTGGGGCAAAACTGCATGCCTGCCATTCAATTGGAAAAGAACCGCCTGCGGCCGTTTGCCGGGGTGCTGGACTGGATGATGTCTGACACGCTGTCCGATGTGAATCGCTTGCTGGAAAACCGGTTTGCCGGGTTTATGGATTTGCCTAATTTAAGTGTTGTTGGTACGAGCCAACTAAATTATATGGTCAGAGATATCGATTATAACGTGATCTCGGTACATGATTTCCCTCAGGAACGCAATACGTCCGCAGATTTGGCGACTTATCCGGAGTTCAGGGAGAAGACAGACCGCCGTATCGAACGTTTTTTTGCAAAAACGCAGAAGGCGCAGCACAGCTTGTTCGTCCGTATGCTAGGAACCTATGCAGAGGTAGAGGAACTGGAGCGCATCTTGTCCGGCATGGTGGCGCATGAATTTCGTCTGCTCATCGTTAACTGTTCCGGTGTAACAGAGTTGACCGAATTGGACTGGCAGCTTGCGAATGTATGCGCGGTGGAAATGCCTTTTACTGATGTATGGAATTACCAAAGTGATCCGCACTGGCGTACGCTTTTTCAGGGAATGTCCTTGTCTTCGGGAAGGGGAGAACGGCGTGCTTGAGCGATTGCAGGGGGATTATGACGCTGTATTCAGCTTGGGAGGACATTGCCTGCCTTCCATTCAACTGGATAAAAACGGATTGCGTTCGTATGCAGGACCGCTGGACTGGATGATTTCCGGCAACTTGTCGCAGATCAGTCGCTTGCTGGATACCCGTTTCGCCGGATTTATGGACTTTGCCAGCCTGCGTGTCACGGGGCATGATTACGGCGAGTATAACTTCATGGTCGAGGACGCGTCGTATGAGATTACGGCGGCACACCATTTTCCCGTTACCCAGAATACATCGGAGTATCTGACTTCCTATCCTGCATTCAAAACGACGCTTGATCGCCGAATCGCACGTCTACTGGAGAAATCTGCACTTGCGTCCCGTCTGCTGCTGGTTCGTCTGGGGGGCAGCCAGGATCAGGCGGTAGAATTGCACACCGTGTTATCAAGGATGATCACCCACGATTTTCGTTTGTTATTCGTGGATTATACAGGGACTGCCGGTGTGACCGAGCTGGATTGGGGGCTGGAGCAACTGGTTTCAGTGGCGCTGCCGCCCGAGGATATTTGGAGCGGTCAGGATGAGATGTGGCGCTTTATGCTGGCAAATGTCAGGCTACACGTCTGAACAACGGCAAGGTACGTCTTAGATTGTCTTTGGTGCCTGTGCTTGTGCCTGCGCCAAGCTGTAGAACGCCGCATAACATGATGGGAAAGGAAGAAAACTTGCTTCGGTTCAAAAGGAGGGTGCGCTAGTGAAGGCTTTGGTCACCGGGGGGGCCGGATTTATTGGTTCCCATCTGGTGCGTGCGCTTGCTGATTCGGGCATTAGGGTGCATGTGCTGGATAATCTGACGACCGGGAATGTCGCAAATGTGGACCCGCGCGCGGTCATGCATATGGCGGATATACGCAGCTCCGAGACCCGGACGCTGCTCATTCGGGAAAGCCCGGATATTGTGTTTCACTTGGCGGCACAGGTCGATGTCCAGCAATCCATCCATCGACCGGATGAGGACGCAGATGTGAATGTGATGGGGACGATTCATCTGTTACAGGCTTGTCATGAAGCCGGTGTATCCAAGCTGATATTTGCATCCACATCCGGCGTATACGGTGAACTGCAAAAGCAATGTATTCAGGAAGACGATCCCGTGGAGCCGATTTCGGGCTACGGACTTTCCAAGCTGACCGCAGAATCGTATATCCGTCTTTTTCATCGGTTATATGGCATGAATTACACGATTTTGCGTTACGGCAATGTGTATGGTCCCGGTCAGGCGGCGAAGGGAGAGGGCGGTGTAGTCGCTCTTTTTATGGATCGGCTGAAAAAAGGGAGCCCCTTGCTCATACACGGCGACGGAACGCAAACCCGCGATTTTGTGTACGTCAAGGATGTAGTCAGAGCCAATATGGCGGCTATACGTGCAGCGGATCAGCGTACAGTGCATGTGAGTACGGGACGAACTACGTCCATCAATCGGCTGGCCTACGATTTGCTGAAGCTGCACGGCTCGTCCGTTCGGCCCGTGTATTCAGCTGCGCGGGCGGGCGACATTCACCATAGCTGTCTTAGCAACGCAGTTGCGAGACATTGGCTTCGGTGGGAACCGCTATATGGCATCTCTGCCGGATTGAAGGAAACGTACGTGAGCAGTATTGGTTCAGGCAAAGAAGGCATGTAGCGGGAAAGCGTGGGATTCAGGAAGGGGCTGGGGGATCAGCCTCTTTTTTATGGATAGCCTGGCAGCTACTTATAGGAAAATATGAACTTACCTGATAGAATGGTCAGCAGTATAGATCACAGGTTTCACAAAGGAGGAGTCTGAACCCATGTTGAAGCAGGCTTTAAGAATAATAGGTATCACCCTGGTCACATGTACGTTATTGCTGGATGGAAGGCGTCAGCCGATCGGCGGATAGTCTGAAGGGGATGTCCGCCGAGCTACGCCAGTTGATTGGACGGTTCAAGGTGACGAGATAATTTATATCAATATATGGAAAGGCGGCAGCTTCCTGATAGGAGACTGCCGCCTTTTGCCATTCTTAAAAGAATCTCTATACATTCATTATTCGCCAGCCATCTTCAAGGCTTGATCCAGCACGGCCGCACCGTTTCCTCTACCGTAAGCCATCGTGTCAATGACATCCACAGGGATTCCATAGGGAGCTGCAATTTCGGTTACTGCTTTTTTACGCATCCGCACTTGAGGTCCAAGCAAAATAGCAATCACAGAATCTTTAATGCCTTCCAGTTCTTCCTTAATGGTACTTTCGGGGATGGCTTCGATGTTCAGCTCTATGGATCGTGCTGCTGCTTCTTTTTTCATCTTGGAAACCAGAATGGATGTGGACATACCCGCAGAGCATGCCAGAATAATTTTTTTCATATTTGAACGCCTCCAGAAATTGATTTTTAATTATTTATACTCTTCATCCAGATCAGCAACAAACGAGTGTTCTTTGATGGCAGATTGATACCAGTAGCCGGACTTCTTCAAATGCCGACTTCGATCATTCTCCAGGTTAATTTCCACCAGTCCATAGCGATTTTTAAAAGCATTCATGGGAGAAACATTGTCTGTAAAGGCCCACAGCATATAACCTGTACAGTTCGAACCATCCTCTACAGCTTGTAACGTGTAGTACAAATGCTCAGTTATAAAGTCAATGCGATAGTCGTCCTGAATGATGTGCTCCTCATTTTTGAAGACAACTTCATTCTCAATGCCCATACCATTTTCCGCGACAAACCACTCGATATTGTTATATTCGTTCTTGATACGCATCCCCATATCGTAAATGATTTTCGGATAAATCTCCCAGCCCCGTGACTTGTTCATTCTTTTACCCGGAAGATCAAAATGCTCATAGTAGTAAGAGGGGTGAAAGGGAATGTTTTCATTCCACGCTTTACTCTGCGCTTTGACCCGGTGGGGATAATAGAGATTGATCCCGACATAGTCAACAGTATGTTCCTTAATCACTGTTAGTTCTTCTGTGGTTGATTCAAATGTAATATCATGCTTGCTCATTAAGTCGAATAGTTCCTGCGGGTATTCGCCTTTAATAAGAGGGTCCAAAAATACTCGATTGTAAAATAAATCATACACATGTGCCGCGTACTGGTCATGAGGAGCGCTGGATCGGGCATAAGTAACTTCGGGATTCAGAATAATGCCTATTTTCGCCCCGTTTTGACTATAATTTTTTGCTTTGAAGAGTTGTACGCACTTCGCGGTTGCCAGCGTTTTATTATAATTCCATTGCATCCACTTCCGCGTATTTTGTTCATAGGGATAGCGAAGGGCATCCAGATAGACACGAGTCTGTACAACAATCGGCTCATTAAATGTAAACCAGTGTTTTACCCGATCTCCGTATCGTTCAAAAACCTTTTCCGCATATTTCACAAACAGTTCCACCACATGCTTGGAAGACCAGCCCTCATATTTATCCAGCAAATAAGCGGGCACCTCGTAGTGCTCCAAACAAATCATGGGCTCGACCCCACTGACAATCAACTCGTCAATGACCCGGCTCATATAATCCGCATACGTTTCATCCACGATAACATTCTCATAATCCGTTAAGAAGCGGGACCAATTAATAGAAGTACGATAATGGGTCAGGCCAATCTGCTTCATCAGCGCAATATCCTCGGCGTAACGATTATAGAAGTCGGTTGCACCCGCAGGTCCATATCCATTGTGCCAGACATAGCGGTCATTTTTGTACCATTGGTCGAGAAATGAGTCCTGACCTTCCTTTTTACCGCTCCAGCCCTCTGTCTGCCAGGCGGAAGCCGCAGCACCCATGATGAAATTCGACGGAATTTGTATCGTATGTTTAGCCATGACATGCTCCTCCTTTTATTAAGAATATGCTTTCAATTGAATGATATATTTCTATAGTAGCGCATTATTCAGCCGTTCGCTTGTTGGCAATTTTGACGAACGGGAAATAGATGATAATCGCTACCACAATACAAATGATCTGGGTTACGACGGCGCCAATGCTTCCACCTGTAGACAGGTAGGCATTAATAATAGGCGGAGTAGTCCATGGAACCATGACGACGGCCTTACCTGCAAATCCAAGCAACGTCGAAAAGTATCCAATCGTTCCTGTGATAAGCGGAGTAATAATGAAAGGGATAGCCATCAATGGATTCAACATAATCGGAAGTCCGAAAATGACAGGCTCGTTAATATTAAACAGGCCCGGTCCAAACGAAAGCTTGGTAATTTCCTTCATATCCTCACGCTTGGAGGCGATCATAATACAAATCAAAAGGGCCAGCGTAATCCCTGAACCACCGATACTCATGTATACGTCCCAGAAAGGCATCGTAATAATGTTCGGAATCGGCAGTCCTTGCTCATAAGCAGTCATGTTGACGGTAATCGCTCCAAGCAGCAGAGGTTCACGAATCGGTTTTACCATTTGGTTCCCGTGAATGCCGATCACCCAGAAGATTTGCGCAACCAGCATCAGTACCAGTATACCCGGCAGTCCTTGCACCACGGTCTCCAGAGGTTTTTGCACCACATTATAGACGGCATCATACAGGTAGAGACCCGTAAATTTATGAAAGAAGAATCCAAGCATCGAGAAGACAGTCACCGTAATGATGGTTGGAATGAGTGCAGAGAAAGAAACAGCCACATTGCTGGGAACACTTTCAGGCATTTTAATTTTTAGCTTATCGGACTTGCCCAGTTTGCTGTACAGCTCAACGGATAGAATGCTTATGAAAATACCTAAAAACAAGCTTTTGGTATCCGTAAACTGGCGGGCTATGACATCCGTTACTTTTTGCATTTCTCCGTTAACCATCAACTCTATCGTGGTTGGCGTTACAGATATAAAGCAGATCACAGCGAGTAGTCCTGGAAAGAGATTTTTCTCCCCGTTAATTTTTCCTAGCTCCAGACCAATCATGAAAATAGCCAGGATGGTAAGGATATTCAAGCTGGCATAGTTAATGCCTGAGAAAATCGGTTTGTACTCTGCCAGGAAGGAGAAAGGTTTAAAATGGGCCAGACCATTTACCGGGTCCATCACCATATTGGAAATCAGAACAGCAAAGGCACCCACAATGATGACAGGCATTAATGTGATAAAGGCTGATTTGATCGCTATAATATATTTAAAATTGTTGATTGCATTTGCCACTGATGTGAGGCCGTCAACCAGTTTGTCTTTGAAAGTCATGGGATAGCGCCCCTCCCTCTACGATTTTGGTATGAATTGATCAATACGTTCATACAGGTCTACAAACTCTGAGGCCATATCTCGAATGGTGATGGCATTCATCAAATGATCTTGAGCATGTACGATCATGACCGACATCTCTGTTTTTTCACCTTCTGCTTCCTTACGGATGATTCTGGTTTGAATTTTGTGGGAGGACACCAGTTCTTTTTTAGCTGAGGCTAATTCTTCTTTGGCTTCCTGAAACTTTCCTGCCTTTGCAAGCTCAATCGCCTCCATGGCCGAGCTGCGTGCATTCCCTGCGTATAATATGATTTGGAACACAATCTCTGTTTCATCCATAGCCTCCATATTCATATCCCGATCTTCAGTCTCATCATTATTCATGTTTCTTATCTCCCTTCAAAAGCTTTCTTCTTTAGCATTATAATTTGGAATCGCTTTCAATTTGACGCATACTTTTTCCGCTTCTTAACGGAAAAATCGTCTCTTCTAAATGACTTCTCCATCACCAAAAAAAGGAGAGACCCCCGCCTTGCGGGCTTCAGGTTCCTCCTTTGCAATTACATATTGCTAATATTCAGCTATTTATATGCAGCACTTCTACAAATTCCGTGTACGTTTTGCAGCGGATAAGCTGCTGGACGAGCTTTTCATTATTTAAGATTTCAAGCAGAATATGATACATACTCTGTAAATCTTCTGATTTGGTGCGCTGTATGCAGAGCATACAAATAAACTGTACCGGTTTGCCATCCCAATCGATGGCTTTTTGTAATGTACAGATGGCCCAAAACGTGGAATCAGCGAAAGGTTCCATTGGATGCGGAATCGCGACAAAATTGCCAAATGATGTTGGGGAAACGGCTTCACGCTCTACCACAGATTGCAGCAGGGGGCCTTCCACAAGATCGGCTTCGTGTATTTTTGCGGCTATAAATTCAAGCACTTGGAGTTTGTTATCAAACTTCTGCTGAAGAAAAACCAATTTTTTTCGTACATACTGCACAGCAGGAAGTCTTGCCTCTGAGATTGCTTGTTCAATTTTAGTGATATCGGAACCGCCCAAAAATGTATTCACATGTATCATGGGTACAGAAAGCGGTTCTGAAATGGGGATCGTGCTAATGACAAAGTCCAGTGTATCCAACGGCATTTGTTTAAGCTTATAAAATTCAGTGGTTCCCACGATATCCAACCTGGAACCGAAGACCGATTGAAGCTTATAATACAGCAGCTTTGCGCTGCCGAGTCCAGAAGCACAAACGATCATGCACCTTTTGGGTGCGCCCTCCATTTTCTTTCTTTCCATCGCGACTCCGATATGAATGGCTAAATACCCAATTTCATTTTCCTCGATGTGTATATGAAGCCGTTGCTTGATGACTTCCGCAGCAATGATACCTGCTTCAAAGGCAAGCGGGTAATTGGCTTTGATTTCATCCAGCATAGGATTCCGCAAATTCATTCCGTATTGATAGCGGTTAATGACCGGTTTGAGGTGAAGGCAAAAAGCAATCAGCAATTCCTTGTCGTTGTGAATGTTCATTTTCAACTGCTGATCAATTTGATCCAGTATTTCAATAGTTAGCTCGTAGATATCTTTATCAATGATCTTTTTAATCTCCACTTCATCCATATGGGCACTGACGACTGTTCTTACACCCAATAAATGCACAGCAATGTACGCAACTTCAACAAGCGGAAAGGAGTGCTTCATGTTTTGTTCCAAAGCGGATACGATCTCAGTCGCCACCATAAACTCTTTCTGCGCTTCAATTTTTTTCATCTCTTGAGGATAATATGAAACATACCTTTCTTCACGAATACGCTTACATGCTATAGCAATATGAATGACCAGATTGTTCAAGGCAATGTCCGACAACTGAATATCATTGAATTCAATACGATCCAGAATCACTTCTCTTATCCATTCCATCTCTTCGTTAGAGATCAGAGGAGGGTGGGACATCTGCTGCTCGCCTATTTCATCTGTTCTACTGAATATATAGTCGGAAATGCAATAACGCAGCTTGGCCTCATTACCTTTGACTCGAATACCATGATACGGTCTATTCTCCAGGGATAGTCCGTAGGTTGCCAGTAACTTGCGCAGTTCTTTGAGGTCATTCTGTAAAGTAGATCGACTAACATACAGAATCTCAGCTAAATCATCAAGTTTGATATATGCATTGGTGAGCAGCAGCTTTTTCATTAAAAAACGATTTCTCGCTTCAGAAGAATTCGCTAATGGATAAGGCACATTATTTTCATAATCCTTTAATTGCTTCAGCAGATGATGAAATTCTTGCTCGTCCCGAATCTCTAACTTGTAGCCCGATCCTTTGAGAGGTTTGACTGCTGCTCCATGCTTCGACAACAGCGCACCCAATTCCTTTAAATCCGTTCGTATGGTTCGAGAGGATACCTTCAATACATTTGCCAAGTGTTCTCCGTTGACCATCTGTTCTGCAACCAATATACGAAGAATATCAAAAATACGCAAAATGAGCCTCCTTCCATAGCAGTTCTGAAGAACAGTATACAACGGTAGATTGGTTATGAAAAAGTGAAAAATTCGATTATACGATTGTATTGAAAAAGAGTGGTGTTGAGTATACAATTAACATATAAGCAAATGATTATATATAGAGAGAAGAGGTGGTCATATTGGACCAACTGGCTTATGTAGCGGATCAATTAAAGCTACTGGGTGATAGAACACGGCTGACGATGCTCTCTTTGCTCAAAGAGAGGGAATGGTGTGTGTGCGAATTTGTCGAGATTTTTGATATTTCGCAACCGGGTATCAGCCAGCATCTAAGAAAGCTAAAGTCTCAAGGGATTGTAAAAGAAGCTCGACGCGGACAGTGGGTGTACTATTCTCTCAATGTGGAGGACAAGCCTCATATTCAAGTGGTCCTTCAATGTATGCCAGATGAGAAGCAAATTTTGAAGCTTTTAAATAAAGAAGAACCCACCGCTGCTTGCGGACCTGATTCGAAATCCTGCTCCTGCTAAAGATTCGATGGAAAAGTTGCCTCTGTGAGCATGGAAAATGATGTCTGATATTTAAGCATATGCTTATAAAATGATTTAATATGATGTTACATCTTGGATCGGAGGTTTGAGCGTGTTATCGGTTTTCTTGGCATGTACTATTTTCCTGTTAACTTTGACGCTGGTGATCTGGCAGCCTAAGAACCTGTCTATTGGATGGTCAGCCTGTGCAGGAGCAATTTTGGCTCTGCTTGTTGGCGTGGTTCATATTCAAGATGTGTGGGAAGTAACCCGAATCGTGTGGAATGCCACGCTGGCTTTTGTAGCTATTATTCTCATTTCATTGGTGCTGGATAAGATCGGACTATTTGAATGGGCCGCTTTACATATGGCGAGGGCTGCGCAGGGAAGCGGGGTCCGGCTGTTTATGTATGTGACTTTGCTGGGAGCGGTGGTATCTGCTTTTTTTGCAAATGATGGTGCCGCTTTGATCCTGACTCCCATTGTGCTGGCGATGGTACGGGCGCTCAAGTTTGAAGAAACAAGGGTATTCCCTTTTATCATAGCCAGCGGCTTTATTGCAGATACGGCTTCGCTTCCGCTCGTCGTCAGCAATTTGGTTAACATCGTGACCGCCAATTTCTTCAACATCACATTTATGGAGTATGCAGGCCGCATGATTATTCCGAATTTTTTTTCTATAGCTGCGAGCATGTTAGTGCTGTACCTCTTTTTCCGTAAAAGCATTCCAGGGAAGTTTGATGTTGCTCATGTAACGGCTCCTGCTAAAGCGATTAAGGATGCAAAAATGTTCCGACTTTCCTGGATCTTCCTGTCCCTCATGCTTGCAGGTTATCTGATCAGCGAATTTTTCAACATTCCAGTTTCGGTGATTGTGGCAATCATTGCTGTTATTCTCTTATTAATTGCTCGTAAAAGTCCCGTAGTACCTGTAAAAGAAGTCTTGAAAAGCGCGCCATGGGCCATCGTATTTTTCTCCATTGGGATGTACGTCGTAGTATACGGGTTGCGTAATGTGGGTTTGACAGATTTGCTAGCTCATCTTATTCAAGCGGCAGCAGACGAGGGGATGTTTGTGGCTACGATGGCTATGGGTTTTATGGCTGCCGTCATTTCGTCGGCGATGAACAACATGCCTACGGTCATGATTAATGCGCTGGCGATCCATGCTACGAACGCAACGGGAATGATCCGGGAGGCACTTGTTTACGCCAATGTAATCGGGTCGGATTTAGGGCCCAAGATGACACCCATTGGCTCCTTGGCTACGCTGCTCTGGCTGCATGTGCTTACTTCTAAAGGCATAAAGATTCGTTGGGGAACCTACTTCAAAACAGGTGTAATTCTGACCTTGCCTACGCTTTTTTTCACGCTTTTGGGTTTGTATTTGTGGTTGACGATATTATGATTTAAACACTAAAGGAGACGATCATCAGGCCGCCTACCCGGCGGCTTTATTTTAGAATCGTAGAGATAGCAGATAAAAGTAAACCTATGATCATAAAAATAAAGGACCATTTCCATCTGCTTTTTCTATCTTTCCCCTCGGGGTCCGCCGCCTGTTCATTATAAAAATTGGCACGCATACGGTCACCGCTAACCCCTGTTCCACTTAAAATAATGGCGAGTATGATAAAGACCGCTCCTGTCCAGCTCACATAATCATATATCATGCTGAACCCTCCCTCATGTTATCTTCTCTATCACCCCATTTAGTTTACCTTATCATAGTTCATTCTGAGGCTAAACAAGATTTTCTTTCAATAACCTCTGTATTCACCAGAACCTGAGTATGATGCTCCTGATTGTTGTTAAGCCTATCCATAAGCAACTTTACAGCAGTTTGGGCCAAAATATCCTTTTTCACATGAATGGTTGTGAGTTCCGGGCTAATGACCTTGGCCTCATGAATATTATCAAATCCCATAACAGAAATTTGTTCAGGCACGCGTATGTTCATGTCTTGAAACGTTTTAATGGCGCTGATCGCCATGTAATCATTTTCGCAAAATAATGCCGAAGGCAGCTCACCCAATTCATGAATAGCTGCTTTAAATGAATCCTGTGACATTACAAGCAGGGGATTCATATCAAATGTAAGCCCATTTTCTATGGAAAGATTGTGTTCCTCCAAAGCTGCCATAAACCCTTCCTTTCGTTTTTTAAAGTTAAGAATTCTGGTACTGGATTGTACGTATCCTATTTTCTTGTGTCCTAACTGAATTAAATATTGACCTGCCTGATAGCCGCCAAGGTAGTTATTAATGGATACAAAACTGGCATCAACATGTTCAAAGCAGGTATCCAAAATAACGATATTGGAATGAATGGATTGTATAGAATAAATATCCTCGGAAGTTAAATTGGTGCCAAGCAGAAGCACCCCAGAGGAGGGGTGGTCTTTTTCCAGAGCAGATAATTCTTCTTCAAGGCAATGGCTATCAAAAGACGAAAAAATAAGGGTGTTTCCATGTTCTCTCACCTGATTGGTAATATGATGAATTAATTCATTAAAAAATGGAAGCGAGTCATAATGTTCTGTTACGATGTCTGTATTTTTGCACGCAACAAAACGAATCACATTGTAATTTTTAGAGAATTCCTTGTTTGTCTTCATGGTTCGTGGTTTATATTCATGTTCTTCAGCGATTTTCAAAATATGCTGCTTCGTTTCTTCGCTAACTCCGGGCTTATTATTAAAAGCAAGAGAGACGGCAGATTTCGAAACACCGGCAAGCCTAGCAATATCATCAATTTTCAATGTGGATCCTCCTATTGGACTAAACTACATAAATTATAACATTATTATACGAGAAAGTTTAGTTTATAAACTAAACTAAAATAAAATATGATAATTAAAAATATGTTGACCGATTATGATTCTTGATGTTAATATTCAGATGTAAAGCGCTTTAATTTAGTTTATTTTACGAAAAAAATATAAAATTAGTTTTTTAGTTTAGTTATATTTAGAAAAAATCAAGAATGTAGCAAGGAAGGAAAGGTGATTCATTTGAGATTAAACATTGCTGAAGATCAAAGAAGTTTTACAAAAGAGGGGAAAAAATTTTTTTATTTAGCTGATACGGTTTGGAGCGCGTTTACCAACGCAACCATTGAGGAGTGGAGTGATTACCTTGATTATAGAAAGATGCAGGGGTTCAATGTGTTGCAAATTAACATGCTCCGACAATGGGATGCTAGTGAATCGGACTTGAACCTTCAGCCGTTTGCTTTAATGGAGAATGGAGATTTTGACTACCATACATTAAACGAAGCTTATTTTGATCGGGCAGAAGTCATGATTAAGATGGCTGTGGAGCGAGGATTTATTCCAGCTTTGGTCCTTCTGTGGTGTAACTATGTACCGGATACATGGGCTGATATGTTTCAGAAGGACAATAAAATGCCGTTTGAATGTATTGAAAGCTATGTAACGTATGCAGTAAGTCGATTTTCCCAATTTGATCCTATTTTTCTGATCAGCGGGGATACTGATTTTCCGACAGAACGTGCCAACGGCTACTATTTAAAGGCACTGGAAATTGTACAACAAGTAAGCCCGGAAAGCTTAACTACTCTCCACATTCAAGGAAGATTGAAAGAAATCCCTGAAGTTTTTGAAAAACACAATGGACTAGGATTTTATATGTATCAATCCGGGCATAATTCACAATTTCAATATGTATCTCATGAGATTGCCCAACATTTTTATCATAAATCGGAAATACGGCCAGTCATTAATGGGGAACCATGCTATGAACAGATCAGTTATAGCCGTAATGTGTATGGCAGATATACTGCATTGGATGCCAGAAAAGCAGCATGGCAGAGTCTCCTTGCAGGTGGGGGAGCAGGAGTAACATACGGAGCGCACGGAATTTGGAGCTGGCATAAAAAAGGGAAGAAATTCGGCATTGTAGAAGGGGAAGGCTTTGATAGTCCTTATGATTGGAGAACGGCATTACGTTTTGAAGGTGCATGGGACTATTCATTTATTAAATATCTGTTTGAAATGTATAACCTTGTTGGCATTAGGCCACTGGATATTGTTCTAAATAAGACAGAAGAGATTAGAGCCGCCGGAAACGAGAATACCGTAGTTTTGTATATTCCGGTTAACACAAAGGTGCGGTTAAGCATCAATGTGCAGGATTACAAGTTTACAACGATTGATTTAGCGGAGAAACGATTTGCACAAACGGAGGTGTACGTTCAGGATGATCAATCCGTCATAGACATGCATAGCTTTGAAAGTGATGTTGTGATCATCGGAACAAAATAAAAGAAAATAGAAAACGCATCCAAAAAGGAGTGAACATGTTGGATTACAAAAAAACAGCTAGCGACGTGTTGAGTGCAGTGGGAGGAAACGAAAATATAAACAGTGTCATACACTGTGTGACTCGGCTGAGATTCAAACTGAAGGATCATCAATTACCTGATAAGGAACAAATCAAGCAAATTGACGGTGTGATTACTGTCGTAGAAAGCGGCGGCCAATTCCAGGTGGTTATTGGTAATGAGGTCCCTAAGGTATATGAAGCTCTTTTGGAGACGATGGGAGTAAAGCCGGATCAAACGAGTCAAGAAGAGCAAAGCAATGAGAAATCCAGTTTATTCAGCCGATTTGTCGATGTGATCTCAGGCGTGTTCATGCCCGTTGTTGGTGTGCTCGCTGCTGTGGGGATTCTAAAAGGACTGTTGGCCTTATGCACATCCCTGGGCTGGATGACGGATCAGATGGGCACGTATAAAATTTTATATGCGACAGCAGACGCTATGTTTTATTTCTTTCCGATTATTCTAGGATTTTCAGCAGGTAAAAAATTTGGAGGAAACCCGTACCTGTCTGCTGTTTTGGGAGCCGCCTTGGTGTATCCGACCATGACTTCCGCCTTTACGGATAAAACGGCGCTGTCCTTTTTGACCATACCTGTTGTTCTGATTAATTATACTTCTTCTGTTATACCTATCATTATTGGAGCGTTTTTGGCAGCTAAGGTCGAAAAAATGATAAGTAAGTATGCACCTGCCTCCATTAAAATGTTCATTGTGCCTTTTCTGACCTTGGTCATCATATCACCGATTGTTTTTCTGGTTGTCGGACCGATATCAACTATAATTAGCGATGGGTTAGCCAATGGCTCCATGTGGATTTACCAGTTAAGTCCGGCTGTAGCTGGTCTCGTTCTAGCCGGGTTCTGGCAGGCCATTATTATCTTTGGTCTGCATTGGGCATTCATTCCAATTCTCCTGAATAATGTAGTTACGAACGGGTTTGATCCGATTAACGGTATGCTGTTCTGTACTACTTTTGCTCAAACCGGTGCGGCCTTTGCCATTGCTTTGAAATCACGTGACCCTAAATTAAAGCCGATTGCGACTTCCGCGACGATTGCAGGCTTGATGGGGGTTACGGAACCAGCTATTTACGGGGTTACGCTACCCGCTAAAAAACCATTTATTTTAGCTTCCATTGCCGCAGGTATAGGGGGAGCTGCAGCAGGCTTACTGGGATCAACGGCATATGGTTTTGCCTCCGGCGGTATTTTTGGTATTCCTCTGTTCATTAATCCAAAAGGCATAGATGCAGGTTTCATCGGCTTTATCATATCTTTGGTTGTGGCTTTTGTACTCGCATTTATCCTGACCTATCTTTTCGGCTATAAAAATGCTAAACCTGTGCCTGAGATTAAGGTTGCAGATGAAAGCAAAGTGGAGGAAAAAGTGGTATTCAGTCCTCTGAACGGTGAATTGATTCCTTTAACCGCTATAAAAGATGAGGCTTTCTCCAGTGGTGCGATGGGTCAGGGGGCTGCTATTGTTCCGAAAGATGGGGTAGCCTACGCACCTTTTAACGGAACTGTTGTTACCGTTTTCAAAACAAAACATGCAATCGGGCTTATTTCTGAGGATGGTGTTGAACTGCTCATTCACATTGGAATTAATACGGTAAGCCTGAAGGGAAAACATTTCACTTCTTTTGTCTCTGAAGGGGATGCCATTCAAAAAGGAGACAAGCTGGTTGAATTTGATCCAGAGGCTATAGCAGGTGAAGGATATGATATCACCACATCCATCATTGTAACCAACTCAGCCGTGTACACGGATATCATCGTTGAAGGGAAAAAGGATATCCATGCTGGAGATTCGTTATTAAATATTAGATAGTTGCCAAATATAAATGCTAAAAAAGGAAATTCGTGAAGCTGACGATGACCGGTGTGTTAGATAACACGGGTTGTCGTCAGTTATTTTTTTAGGATAATGGTTTCTGTATCGCCTTGGATACCTGCGCCGCTTTAAGCTGCTGGAGCAGTTCGCTTGGGGAGACGCCTTTGAGCTTTTTAAACACCCGCCCAAAGTAGATCAGATTACGGCCAGCTTTTCATTATCTCCGGGCGAGAAAATATTCGGGCGGGAGAATCGTTTTTACGTCTCGTATCCGATTGTCCTGCTTGTGAGAGAAGGGGCTGCTGTACCACACATTCCACTGGCTCAAAGTACAGCGGATATGAACTGGAGCCAGATTGAATGGCGGATATACGGAACACCGGGGAAACCCGAAGGTACAGAGCTTATTGCGATTCCCCAGGCATCCGTACCCGTGGTGGTGGAAGTGGTGTTTGAAGCGGTCAACGGATGCATTACGGCAACTGCTGATGGAGTACAGACGGCGACATGGAAGGTGACTTTTTCGGACATTTGCTAAAATAATAAATTACCTCACGCCCAGCGCATTCATCATTTGCCGGAAGGATTGCACATATTTATCCGGTGCTAACAGGTCGACGATCCTTGTCAGCCCCTTCTGGCGAATGGATTCGCGTTGTGGCACGTTGTTCATCAGATCCAGTCCCTCCAATACCGCCTGCGAGATATTTCCTTGCGTATAAAATTTACCCGTTACGTTGTGGTCGATGAAGGCTCGCACCCCGTCAGAATCAGAGCTGAGTACGGGGCAGCGGCAAGCCATGGCCTCAGCTACGGCGTACCCAAAACCCTCTACCAGCGAAGTGGACAACAGATGCCCGCCTGAATCGCCAATCATGGAGTAATACAGAGGCATTTTGGCATGAGGCACGTTGTTAAAACGTTCTACAATGGAGGACAAGCCAAGCTGTGTCATCATATTCTCGAATTGTATCTTATCCGCTGGTTGCGAAAGGGTATCATCATAGAACATCCAGATGCGAAGATTCGCGTGGTTTTGCAGCATCCAGTAAGAGATATCGAGAAAATGCCTCCAGTTTTTGTTCGGCTCCAGTCGCCCAATCCATGCAATGACCGGGCTGGTCGGGGGAGTGTTAAGGACATACTGAAATATGCTGGTATCCAGCACGTTCGGGAATACATAGCGATCAAGCCAAGGACACATGCTGGAAAACAGTTTAACCAGATGTGTTGTGGTGGGCAGCAGTACCGCATTGGCGTATCTTTGAAGAAACGGTGTGGCTTCGGCTACAACAAATGCAGCTTCCTCATGCTGACCGAAGCCCTGCGATTCATAGATTAGCACACCCTGATAGCCTAACATGCGCAGCTTGGCGAGCATCTGGTAATCCGACGAGACGACGATGGCATCGTAACGGTGAGTGTGTATCAGACTACGAATATCTTCCTCGGAGGAAGTCATAAACACGGGAATATCCCCATGCAAGTTTTGCATCCCCGTACCCTGCTGATAGTAGAGAAGATGGCATTCAATCCCGTCTTGGCTGAGCACCTTGCAGCGTTGGCGGTTCAAGGTTTCCACGCCGCCGCTGGGTATATAAAAGGTAAATAGAACTTTGATCTCAATAACCCCCTTCGGCCAATCGAAAGCTTCTTATATACCAAGGTATTCCAGCAAAGGGACGGGGTGTGGGTATCTATGGAAGCCTGGATTGAATCAGTATATAATTGTGGCTGAGGCGGGAATCCTCGGGGGAGCGCTCCACTGCTTCTCTGGCAAAATCACAAGCTTGGCGCAGTAGTCCCAACTCATAACAGGCGAGGGCTCCGAGATCATATAGTGTTGCGTCCCAGCAAAAATGCTCCTGCATGTAGGTATCCGGGCGTGTTGTAATACGCAGTGCTTCCTTGACCATATGATAAACGGCAGACCAGTTCCGGGTACGATAGGCAAGCTGGGCCATTTCGGTGTAAGGCTCACGCAAATGTGGCGCTTCGGCAATAGCGCGGTGCAGCCATCGGGTAGCCTCTTGCCATTGTTCATTTGCGGCATAGGCTCGGGAAATGTAGCGCATGGAGGCGCTGCGTTCGTCCTCCCAGGTTGCTTGCGGCATGGCCAGATGGCGTTCCAGTGTAGCGATGCACTCCTCCCAACGGCCATAATACATATATTCCCGCCCCAGATAGTGCATGTTGCGATCATCCTCGGGAAATTCACGTACGGACTGCTCCAGCAACGGAAGGTATTGGCTTCTGGACTTGTGCGGATCGGGATCATGGTACAAGCGGAGCTGGTCGGATCGGATGCTGCGTTCCTCACCCTCCCCGATATATTCAAGCACCTCGTGAACGGGACGTATCCAGTGGTAGCCGTGGCGAGTGTGTATTTTTTCCTTCCAAAACCATGTATAGGGGCTTTCTTGCCCGGGCAGGCCATGAGTAAAGGCATACAGCATCCGGGTTGCCCCTTGTGCCCAGTTCTTTTC
The DNA here is from genome assembly GCF_059417685.1 of Paenibacillus sp. LT-B23. Classification (NCBI taxonomy): domain Bacteria; kingdom Bacillati; phylum Bacillota; class Bacilli; order Caryophanales; family Paenibacillaceae; genus Paenibacillus; species Paenibacillus sp. LT-B23. The sequence goes on from NZ_JBSQBM010000013.1 coordinate 18,814, forward strand.
CAGCCTTTCTCGCCAACCTTCCTCCCATACTTCATCCAAATCCGTACATACACAAATATCCACATCATGGGGAACCAGTCGCAGGGATTCATTGCGGGCGTTATCAAAGCGCCATGGAGCTACTTGGACGGGATGCACTACTGCTCCTGCCTCTCGCAGCAGGGAAACGGTGTTGTCCGTAGAGCCAGTATCCGCCACAATGACGATATCGGCCTCCCGCATGGAGCGCATCCAGCGCCCGGCGAAACGAGCTTCATTTTTACTGATGGCATAGACAGCTACCTTGTATCGATTTCGGTGTTTCTCTAGTGAAGACGGATCGGCTGGATGAAGTGGTTGCATCTTGCTTGCTCCTCCTTTAATTGTAAGATGGTGGGGATGGGCAGGAAAAGTACGTCTATTCGGGAGAATTCAGGATGGAGCTAAATAGCTGCCGATTATGCAGCACATGCGGGTCGTTGGGGACGTACGTTGCAGCTTGTTCATTGTGCCAATTCGCACGTGTATAGTCTTTCAGACGATAATGGCAAATGCATAGCTGTATATGGGGGAACCAGGTTCGATACGCATCCTGTATTGGACCCATCGTGTCAGCGGGCTTCAGAACGGTAGCCATGTCGTACCAATAGACGGCTTTGGAAACTTCATTTTTGTCTAAAAAATAATGACCCATTCGGCAACATAGATCCGCTCTGGGTGTACCAAAGATCAGGCTTTTGAGAGCCGCAGTGATACTTTGCTCCAGTTTGCCGAGCGATTGCAGGCAGTCGGCCATTTTGCCACATGCACTAATCGCGTCCTCCACCCAACATTGTCCGGTATCCAGAAAATTCTGATAGGTTTGCACTGCTTTTTCATACTTTCCGTTATCCCTTAGCTCGTTGGCGTAGTAGTAGAGGTCGCGGGGCGCGAAGTTGTGACCTTGGGTGAGCTGTTTTTCGTAGATTCGCAGATTGCGTCCAGGGGAGGTGGTATGGGTTCGGGTATGAGTCACGGCAATATCTGCATGCTGGATGTTTCCTTCTACCGCCAGATATTCATGCACGGCCCCATGCCAGCGGAACCCTGCTGACCGTCTGACCAGTCGGTTTCGACGAAAATGCAGCGTGACATTGCCATGATTATCAAAGGCATAGTGATAATTCATAGACACCGAATCCACGGTTGGTGTAGTTGTAGGGTCAAGGGTATGTTTCAGCTCAAGCAACTTGGCGGCATCCTGTTTCTCCAGCATGTCATCGGCATCCAGCCAGAGAATATATTCTTGCGTAGCCTGCTCAAAGGAATAATTACGGGCAAGGGCAAAATGGTCCACCCATTCAAATGGATAAATACGATCTGTGAAGGTGCGGCATATGTCCAGGGTCCGATCCTGTGAACCCGTGTCGATGATATTGATTTCATCCACAATATGATGGACGGATTCAAGGCAACGACCAATGGTATTCTGATCGTTTTTCACGATCATGCACAGGCTGATACTGATCAATGGTGCATCACTCCTTTGGAAACAATCAAGCGGGTTTAATTCAAGCGTTCATAGTCGCTTTTACATAAGGTTGCGATTAGAGAAGCCCTGCCGCATTCGCGGCAGGGCAAGGTTGACAAAGCCAAACATCATGGGCGGCGGTTTTGTCATTAAGATATGGAAAGACTAAAGTCCCGTCGGTCCAGTGGGTCCGGTCGGCCCTGTCGGTCCGGTTGGACCTATAGGGCCCGTAAATCCAAGACCAAACGGTCCGGTTGGTCCAGTAGGTCCTACGGGTCCGGTATCGCCTGTCGGCCCAATAGGGCCCGTAAATCCAAGACCAAACGGCCCTGTCGGTCCAGTAGGTCCCACGGGTCCGGTATCGCCTGTCGGCCCAATAGGGCCCGTAAATCCAAGACCAAACGGTCCGGTTGGTCCAGTAGGTCCCACGGGTCCGGTATCGCCTGTCGGCCCAATAGGGCCCGTAAATCCAAGACCAAACGGTCCGGTTGGTCCAGTAGGTCCTACGGGTCCGGTATCGCCTGTCGGCCCAATAGGGCCCGTAAATCCAAGACCAAATGGCCCTGTCGGTCCAGTAGGTCCCACGGGTCCGGTATCGCCTGTCGGTCCGACAGGTCCTGTGGCTCCAGTGTCACCCGTAACTCCAGTCGGTCCCGTAGCCCCAGTGTCGCCGGTAGGCCCCGCAGGTCCTGTTGGTCCAACGGCTCCAGCCGCGCTCGCTTTAACAAGAGCAACGGCATCAATGGCAACATCAGCGGAGTTAGCCAAGGCAGCTTTGCCAATCACCAAAAAGGCATAAGCTGCGTTCGCTGGAACAGGAGCCGTTACTTCATACAGGCTTTGCCATGTTCCATTAACAGCGTCTGGCAATGTGCCTGCGCTCAAATAGGTAGTTAGCCCCGTGCCAAGGAAGGTAAACGCTGCGTCATAGTAGTACAGGAAAATGTTGACTTGAGGATTGAACTGGCTTCCTATTTTTGCGGCTGAAAGGCTTAACGTATAGCTTTCGCCCGGAGCAGCAAAAACGACCTGGGAAAGAGATGCATCCACCGCGCCTCCTGCCAGAATCGCACTATAAAAGTTCGTCTTTTTAACGGATAGGCTAGTGACCGTCACATTGACTGAGTTCCAAAAAAGTGTTGATCCGACTTCGAAGTCGCCGTTTGAGATTAGATTGGTAAACAATACGCTCATCGCTTTTTATATACTCCCTTCACACGTTGTAATGTTAGTAAATGCGAAGGAGAACCAATGCGAACCGTACAAGTTTACGTGGGTAAAAGCATATTTCAAGTTCACATTTTAGACACATTATTTTAAGCTTATATTTAAGTGACTTTAAGCTGCAGCTATATGTGTGGGATTAACATTAGAGTTTAAAAATGTTGCATGAAGCGCAGATGATGCCGCTCCGCGAAGGATTTGAGCTCACGATCGCTGTTGCCGTGGGATTCTCTCTGATTTATATAAGACATGAGAAGGTAAGAATCCCACGGCAAAGGCGAGCGCTGGCGCTTCTCCAGCTTCAAATCCTCCGTTACCCGCTTCTAATGCAACATTTTAGGTGTGGGAGGGAGAGTAGGGAAAAGCCTCTACGCAACATTTTGGATGTGTGAAAAGGGAATAGAGCTGTTTGGACGAATGAGTAGTTACACTGAAAGACTATGATTATGATAAAAGAAAGGGTGAAGCGTGTGCTCAAGGTGCAGCAGGTGAGCAAGTGGTATGAGGGCAACCGGGGCGTACATAAGCTGGATTTTGAAATGCAGCGTGGCGAGATTGTTGGGTTTCTGGGGCCTAATGGTGCAGGCAAAACGACGACGATGCGCATGATTACAGGGTATCTCCAGCCGAATGAGGGAGTGATTACGATTGATGGCATCCCGATTCAGGAGCAGGGCAGACAGGCTCGTTCCAAAATCGGTTATTTGCCGGAAACGCCCCCTCTGTATGGAGATATGTCCGTTCGATCCTATTTAAAGTTTGTGGCGAGCATTCGAGATGTGCCTGCGAGAGAACAAAAGCTGCGCATTTCCGAGATGATTTCCCGGCTTGGGCTGAACGGGCGTGAAAAGCAACTGGTACGCAGTTTGTCCAAAGGGTATAAGCAGCGTTTGGGACTGGCGGGGGCGATTATTCATAACCCGGACTTGCTGGTGCTGGATGAGCCGACCTCAGGTTTGGACCCGAATCAGATTCTCGAAATTCGTCAGCTCATTCAGGAGATTGGAGAAAATCATACGGTGCTGCTCAGCACACATATTTTGCCCGAGGTGGACGCCTTGTGTAATCGGGTTCTCATCATTCATGAGGGTGAATTGGTGCTGGATGGACGACCTGACGCGCTCGGCGGTTCGATGGAAGACGGATTTAAGGTGAAAGTGGAGGTCAAAGGCAGCCGTGAGCAGGTGCTGAACGTTCTTCGCGGTTGGGGGAAAGTAGAGGTAGAGCTATTAACATCTGGCCTGTCTCAAGCTAACACGAAGCAGACTGCAACTGAGGAAGATTTGACCGGATGCTTACTGACAGGCGCTTCCAGTGAGGATTTCCGCGAGGAGCTTTTTTATGTGCTGTCTGGTGCGAAGCTTCCGATTTTGGAGTTGAAAAAAGAAAGCCTCAGCTTGGAAAATATATTCCAGCAGTTAACGACTCGCGAATCAAAAGCAGGTCAGGCCGATCAAGTGAATGTAGTGGAACAAGTCGAGCATTCGACGGAAAATGAAATTTCCGCAGGTGTTGCTGAGGACAGCCAAGAAGCTGCTTCTGGCAACAACAAAGCCGGGCAAGACAAGGGCACAGGAGGTGAGCGGCCATGAGGCGCTTGTTCGCGGTCTGTCAAAAGGAGCTGCAAGCCTATCTATGGACGCCGACAACGTATTTTGCGCTTGCGGTGTATATGCTGCTGACGGGGTTGCTCTTTTACACGAATTTTGTCATGTATCAGCCAAGCATCTTGGATTATCGGCTGGTACTCGGTGACACGCTGTCCATGCTGGTGTTCGTCGTTCCACTGCTCACGATGAGGCTGGTCGCTGAGGAATTCAGGCAGGGTACGGATGAGCTGTTACTTACCTCGCCTGTGAGTGTGACGGAAATGATTGTGGGTAAATTTTTGGCGTCGCTGGGCATGCTGCTGATTTTGGTGTTGTGCAGCCTGGCGTATCCGGTCGTGATGTCCTTTTACGGGTCGCTGGACTGGACACTCGTATTTACATCCGCAATCGGTCTGTTTATGCTGGGTGCAGCCATGATGGCCATTGGTCTGTTCGCTTCGACGCTTTCACAGCATCAGATGATGTCTGCGGTCGTCAGCTTTATTATTTTGCTTGTATTTTGGATGCTGGATTCGTTTGGTGGACAAACAGACGCGTCTGCGGCATTACAGCAATGGCTGGAGCCTTTTTCACTAACCGCACGGTTTGACAGCTTCACCAAAGGATTGCTGAACGGAGCCGATGTGCTGTATTACGTGACGGTGGCGGCGCTCTTTTTGTTATTCAGCATTCAGGTGGTTGAACGGAAACGGTGGAGGTGATGAACATGAAAAAATGGCTGGGTCATACAAACAGTGTGGTATTGTCGATTGCTGCTGTAGGTATTTTTATTTTGCTGACGTTGTTTCTGCGTTCGCTGGGGGGCTTTCAGCTGGATTTGACGGCAGGCAAACAGTATACGTTGTCTGATCAGACATTGACGGCCATTCAGGGAGTGAAGGAAGACGTGCGTCTGATTGCTTTTACCGTATCGACTTCGCAAAATCAAAAGCTGAACCGAGACGTTACGGATATGCTGAGGGAATACGCCAAGCGTAACAGCAAGCTCAAGGTCGAGCAATATGATCTGAATCAGGAGCCGCTGCTGGCCAAGGAATACGGTGTCACTGAAGCATCCATCGTGCTGGTTCAGGGTGAGAAGAAACGTGTTATTGATATGGGTAGTCTGTTTACACAGGCACAGGGAAGTAGCGAGGGGGCGTACCAGTTTACAGGGGAAGAAAAGCTGACAAGCGGACTGCTGGGGCTATCGTCTACCCGCCAGGGAAAAGCCGTTTTCCTGACCGGACATGAGGAAATCCCTTTGTCCCAAATGACCGGATTGAGCAATTCACTGGCGCAGGATAATGTGAAAACAGAAGAAGTGCAGCTCAATCAGGCGGGTAGCGTGCCTAAAGATGCATCGGTGCTGGCTATTGTTGGGCCGCAACGGGATATCAGCGCGACGGAGCTGAAAAGCATTCGCACCTATTTGGAGGGTGGTGGAAAGCTTTTTCTGGCGTTGGGCTTTCATCCGAACATGCAATCGGACTGGAAAAACCTTGACGCACTGGCGGCTGATTACGGTGTGAAGGATACACATGCGATCGTGGTGGATCAGGAGCAGACGAATACGCTTGGACCTCTGTTTACAGTGCCTACCTTTGGCAGTCATGCGATTACGGATAAGCTGGCTGCGTCCAATCTGTACCCGGTGCTTTCGCTGTCCATTGCTCTGAAAGCAGGGGAGCAGAAGAATTGGAAGACTACGGCCTTGCTCAAATCTTCTGCCGCCAGCTATGGCGAAACGAATATTCAAGGGCTGCTGAACAACGAAACACAGAAGGATGACAAGGACCCGCAGGGGCCGCTTGAACTGGGCTACGCGGTAGATGGCAAGGACGGCAAGCCTAAAGCAATTATTCTCGGAACGTCGGCCCTTCTGAGCGACACCGAGATCAGCACTGGAGGCAATCGGGATTTTGTCCTGAACAGTCTGAATTATGTACAGGAACAATCTGACGGGCTTACCATTCGTCCTCGTCAGGAGCAGGATTATAAGGTGGTTTATTTGACTCCTGCGCAAGCGAAGACGATATTGACCCTATCCGTGATCGGGTTGCCGTTGTTGTTCGCGGCAGCCGGAATCTTATTATGGTGGAGGCGAAGAAGAGCATGAGAAAATGGATACCCACAGTGCTGCTGTTAGTTGTATTGGGAGCGGGTATAGTCTATGCCAAGAGCCAAAACTTTTTTCGTGAACAAGCTCCTGCAGCTCGCCAACTGGTTCAGCTTACGCAGGGGAATATTTCGTCTTTTGCTATAACAGGGAAGGAAGGCAAGTCGGTCGAACTTACACAACATGATGGTAAATGGAGCATGAGCAAGCCTCGGTCTTATCCGTTAAACGGCTATACGATTGATAATTGGTTAGCCGCTATTCAAAACGTGAAGCTCGGCGAGGTGGTGGAATCTTCTCCAAAAGACGTAGCCAAATACGGAATCAGCGCTACCAACAACCAAATTCAGATCAAGACCAAGGATGGAAGCGAGCATACCTTTGCTTTTGGTGAAACGCTGCCTTCCGGTGATGCTGCTTATGTGCTGTCAGATAAAAAAGAGGTAGCTTCCGTACCTCTGGATACCCTTTCCGGGTTGTTACTGGGTGCAGCCGATTTTACGGATACGACGCCGTTTGACTGGGATGATGACAAGCTGAGCGGACTGGAGTGGGAAGGTCAGTCAGCCTCTTGGATGCTCAAGTCTTCCGGTGACGGAGGAACGGGGGAAAGCTCTTCCACAGCTTGGACGCTGAATGGAAAGTCGGTAACCAGTGATGTGGGGACTTCCTTATCACAGCAAATCAAGAATCTGGCCAGCAGCCAATCCTTGCGTAAAGCCTCCGAGCTGAACCATCCTGTTCACCGCTTTACGCTGAGCGTATCGCTGGGCAAACAGGATGAGCCGCAGCAGGTGTATCAGGGCTGGACGGTGGACGGTGACCCGGATACCGTATGGGTCGTGCCTCCGCAAAGCAATTGGGCGTATGGTCTGTCCGTATCTGACGTGAAGCGTATTGAACAGGCTGGACATGACCAGGCTCAAGCTGGAAAATGATCATCTGAACATGAGCTTGGAGCATAAGCAGATCCGCAAGCAAGCACATTTTTCGGTATGAAACGAACAAAGAGGCTCCATCGGCGAGGATCGTCGGTTGGAGCCTCTTTGTGTTCACTATTCATCAAGCTTACTGCCTTTGGAAGAATGCTGGTTCCCATCGTTTAATTCCTTGATGACCTCAATCAGCTCATGAAGCGAGAGATCCAGCTTATCCAGTTTTTCTTCCATGGTGTGCAGGATGTGCCGCAACAAAATAAAGCAAAGACCTGCCGGAAAGCCTACGTTGGTTATGATAGAAAGAGCATCATCCATCTGCAATGGTTTCCCTCCTTTTTAGCCATATATAAAGGAAGGTAAATCAAAAGAACCGTATACAACCGACCCAAAAAATAGTATAATAAATAAGAACAAATGTTCTGTTTTGGTTGTGAAATATGTTCTCAAATTACCCTATAATATGAGGATTTCGAAAAGTCAAATCCAAAGAGAAAGGGTGGTTTATGATGAGTCAATCTCAGCTAACATTGGTTGAACAATATCGTAAAAAGCTGTACCGCATTGCATGGAGAATCCAGTATCGTGCCCGGGTACAAACGAATCATGAATTTGTTATGGAAAAGAACGAAGCCGTCGCTACTCCATCTTTTACAGACTCTGCAAACTCTAAAATGTACACTCTACAGCTCATTAACTCTCTACCATCTGAGATCGGAAAAGCCATCATCTTTGACCTTTACATACTAGACAAAACCGAAGCACAGATTGCAAGAGAACTGAAGCTATCCCAACAGGCGGTGAATAAATGGAAAAAGAAAATGCTGAATCAATTATCTCAGATGCTGAGTTCATCAAACTGCTCACATTAGCTCGAAACGGAGATCAGGAAGCTATGAGCAGTATACTTCATCTGTTCGAGGAGGATATTCAGAAGACCAGTCGGTATATCCGAATGTCCCGGGAAGATGCAGTCCAAAGTATTGTGACTGATTTTATAGAAGATTTGAAGCGTAACGATATTTGAATGGATTAAACCGGACGCCATTATTTGATACAGAAAAGAAAAGGTGCAGGCTTTTGAGGGCCTACACCTTTTTGTTTAGTGAATAATATAAATGATTACGTGGGGGAGTTTAATCAACATACTTATTCCCGTCAGCGTCAATATAAATGGACTGAACAGCTGTACGGCGGTATGGATAGCCTGCCTCTGTAGTTCCCTCGATTTCATAGGTTACGGAATAAATGCCGGGCTTGTCCGCTTTGGACAGCTCGATTTGTCCGGTGGGGTTAACCGTTTTTTGTTGTACCGTCAGACCTTTGGACGCAGGAGTCATTCCTTGCTGTGGATCACCGTAATATTGAACCTGGTAGGTGACTTGTGTAACGTTTTTAGGGGAATCCTGTGGTTGCAGATTCAGCTTCGGACCTACAGTATTCAGATTATATTTCAGCTCAGGAACTTGAGCGGCCTGATAGCGGGCGACCAGAAGATACGCTCCTTTATCAGGAATCGTGACGTTCAGTTTATAGATGCCCGGTTTTGGATTTTTGATGACTGCATTATGATGCCAGGCACCAGCAAAAATTTCGTCATCATAACCTGCTTTCAGATTAACGATCTCGCTGGTACCGTCAGGCTTGGTCAGCTCAAGTTTACTTACACGTTTATCGCTGATCCAGTCCAAATCAATGGATTTGACGCCATTTTCAACGGTGAGGATTTCGGAGGCTTTTCCGTTATAGTCTCCGCCGCGGATAAAGTATGAATTGTCGATCTCGCTATAGGTGGATGTTAAAGCGGAAGCAGGCAGGGAAGATGCTGCTGAAAGTGCTTCAGTTTCCTGATTCAATGCTGGAGTATTCGCTTGGAGGTAAGGTTGGATCAGGGAGAAGACATAAGATCCGGTACGAACTTTGGCATGATCCCAGGACCCGACTTTGACTACACGTCCACCGGGAAGCTTGGCATTGTCGACTGTGACTACTCCATCATTCTTGCCAAAGGATGAAAGGTAAAGTCCGCCCAGTATGTAGGAAGCGCTGCCGCCGGACCAGTTATCACCAGCAAACGTGAAGAACGGGATTGTAGTTGCGTTGCTGAGTGCATCGGTCTTGGATCGGTAATACTTCATATAAGAGGTTTGTAAAGTAGAGGTGCCGGGATTTTGTGAGCCAACAATATCTGCCAGCCACCCGGCCCAGCTACTGTAGGCGAGATCTGCAAGTTGTGAGCCATGATGGGGACTGCTGAGGGTGATCACACGTTGTACATAGGGAGCGGCTCCGTTATATGCAAGAGCAGTTTGAGTATCCACTCCACCTTTGCTGTGGGCAATGATGATGAGTTTTTTTCCAAAGTGATTACTAATGACCTTGATTTTGTCGGCTAAAAGCTTACCATTGTCCCACATATCCTGTGAGGTGCCGTTGGCATCGTACAGATTAACGGTGGCCGTCTGGTATCCAGCGTCACGTGCGCGCTGAAGCATGTCGTTATTATTCTTCCAGACTTCCGCGCTGCTGTTCAAACCATGTACAAATAATAGTGCGGGCTTGGCGGGATCCACGCGATCAGGTAGCGGGCCTGCTGCCCAGCTTCCTCCAGGATCTTTCGGGGGTTGAGGTGTAGTGGAGCCTGCAAAGGCGCCGACGGGTACAAGAGTGACAGATAACAAAAAAATAAGCATCCAAACCGTGATCTTTTTCAAGCTTGAAATCCTCCTTTTGTCAAATAAAGTATTTTTCAACCTTATTATACATGCCATCTTGTGGTAAATCATCAATTGTATTTCATATTTACATTAAAATTTTATTTTTTTAGTCATTTTTTAGTCAGCATAGCCCTGAGAATCATAGCGCATCCTATTCTCGTCACACATTTTATATGTATGGAGGATGAGTTCATGCCAGGGACTAAGAAGGTAATCAGTTTAACGATTTCTGCTGCTTTGCTCGCCAGTATGGCTGCTTTGACAGGGTGTGGGACTGCGAATCATAATGTCCGCACGAACACTACCCGCTATAACGCGCAAAGTACACATCATATGGATGGTGTGAACCGTTTCGGAGTTAAGTCCAACGGTATGGACGGGATGCGTTTAAACCAAAACGCCAATGGAACCGCACACCCAATTGGTAATCTGCAAGTCGATCGCAATTTGTCCAAACGCATAGCCGAGCTGCCAGAGGTAAAATCGGCGACGGTGCTGGTCGGTAATCGTAATGCTTATGTAGCGGTTTCCTTGAAGGACCAAGCCAATGGAACAGGCACTGGCACTTCAGGCGTTAAAGGTACGGGGCATTCCATGAATACACATGGTACCACTACACATGGCATGACTACACATGGCACGACTACACATGGCACGACTACACATGGTATGACTACACATGGGGTTGATGGTACAAGAGGTAACTATACCATCGATGGTATAGCGCCGGGAATTACAGACAATGGAGTTAACGGTCCCGGAACCCCTGCGCGTCGTGGCGATGGATTGTACGGCACGATGGGTACGGGTTCTTATGGTATGATTCGTGGCTTGACGGACGGTACCCGCACGGATATCGGACGCACAGATGGAACTACAGTGGAAGGCGCAAGAACTGCATATGAGCCTAACACGTTGACCGAAGCTGTCAAAAGTCGTATTGCCAACAAGGTAAAGCAATTCGCACCTTCGATTGAACAGGTGTATGTATCGGCGAACCCCGATTTTGTAAAGCATGCCACTGACTTTACACGTAGTGTTCAAAGCGGTCATCCAATCAAAGGAATGAGTGCCCAATTGGTGGATATCATTCACCGGGTATTCCCGACTCCTGCTACGGGTGCAACCCACCCAACAAAAGGAACAACAACGGCACCAACTCGTCCACAAAATCATACCCCTGCACCTCTGAATCATCGCTAATTCACGACATATGTGTGTAATGCCAAACAAAGAGCTATCCATCTCGACGGATGTGACCGTCGATGGATAGCTCTTTGGTTTAGGGGCATCCTAATATTGAATTATGTTCGTATTCCCTTGATCCATACGCCTTGCAGCTTTAAGTCTGCATCCAGTAGCAGAACGTCTGCTTGTTTGCCTGCTTCAAGCGAACCTGTCCGATCCGCTATATTCAGGGACTTAGCTGGATTCAGGCTGGCGGCTTGTGACGCCTCGGAAATGGTCAGACCCACATGACGAACCAGATATCGGAAGCCTTCAATCATCGTCAGCGTGCTTCCTGCCAGAGTCACGCCATCCTCCAGCCGTGCCACACCGCCCTGCACGATTACTGGTAAATCACCGAGTGTGTAATGCCCGTCCTCCAGTCCGGTGGCAGACATAGCATCGGTGATGAGAATAAGATTGTGCTCCCGTTTCAGCTTGGCGAGCAGGGATACCGCTGCCGGATGAACGTGGATACCGTCCGCGATCACCTCCGCTTCAATGCGCGAATCAGCAAGCACGGCTCCGGCGGCTCCCGGCTTGCGGTGATGCAGCGGAGTCATGGCATTGAACGCATGCACCGCATGGTTCAGGCCCGCCGCCGCTGCGCGCTCCACCTCTTCATACGTAGCATCCGTATGACCGAGAGCTGCAGTAATGTTATGGCTGCGTAGCCATGCAATCAGCTCCAGTGCGCCTTCCCGTTCGGGCGCAAGCGTTAACTGGCGGACAAGGCCCGGGTAGCGCTGCTCCCATTCCTTTGCCCAGGCCAGATTAGGCGGTTGAATGTGTTCCGGGTTTTGTGCTCCCGGCCAGTTTGGGCTAATGAACGGCCCTTCCAGATGTACGCCCTCCAGTTGTGCATAGGGCATAGGCTGCGCCATATAGGCGTGAACCTCACTTAGTACCTGGTCGATTCGATCCTTGGGTGCGGTCATCGTAGTAGCCAGCATTGCGGTCGTTCCTTGGGAGCCGTGAAAAGAGGTAATCGTATCCAGTACCTGCGGATTGGCGTCCATAAAGTCCTCACCGTTACCCCCGTGAACATGAATATCTATGAAGCCCGGCAGCAGATAGCCACCTTCCAATCGCACGATGTTTGCCCCCACCGCTGCACCATCACTCTTATTTTGCACTGCTGCTGCAACTAGATCAGCAGGTAAATCATCCTCTGCACCAGCATATACGATGGATTGGCCCTCTATGGCGACAACCCCTTTTTCAATCATGTGATTCCCCATAACGACTTGTCCATACAACAGTTGGGTTAAATCACCATTCGTTTCATCTGAGTTCAATTTAACCAGCCTCCCGCTTCCTGATCCAGTAAAATCAGCACGTTGGGATGACATTGCAGCAGAGAAGCCGGGCATTCTGTGGTTACAGGTCCAGTGAAAGCTTGCTTTACAATGTCTGCCTTATCCGCGCCAAAAGCGACCAGTACAATTTGCTTCGCCTTCAGAATCGTGCCAACCCCCATCGTGACTGCTTGCTTGGGCACAGTTTCTATATTACCAAAAAATCGGGCATTCGCTGTGCGTGTTCTCTCTTCCAAATCGACCACATGTGTGACTCCCGTCAGGCTGTGCCCAGGCTCATTAAAGCCGATATGGCCGTTGTGACCAATGCCGAGCAATTGGAGATCGACGGGTCCATGATCCAGAATTGCCTGCTCGTGGGCCGCACATTCTGCTGCCAGATCGGACGCATTACCGTCAGGTACGCGCGTATGGGCAAGAGGAATGTCGATGTGCTGAAACAAGTGCTCATTCATAAAGCTGCGGTAGCTCTGCGGATGTTCCGAGGGAAGACCAACGTATTCATCGAGATTCACGGAGTAGGCTCGTGCAAAGCTCACCTGTCCCTTACGGTACATTTCTACAAGATGACGGTAAATGCCGATAGGTGTACTTCCGGTAGCGAGCCCAAGCATGGCCTGAGGCTTGTTCAGCAGTAAACTGGCGATCACAGCGGCAGCGGTAGCATTCAGGTCTTCACGGCTGTTCAAAATACGTATGTTCATCTTTAGTGGCCCCCTGGTTGTTTTTTGAGCTTGCTTACTTGTTGATACGAACCTTCCAGTCTCGGAATATATTTGTCAAAATCCGCGCTGACCATACCTGTAAATAGGATATCTATGATATGAAGCTGGGCAATGCGGGACGCCATATCTCCACGCCGCATCCCTTCTTCCAGCGAGGAGGAAAACAGCGCAATATCCGCAATACCCGCCAGCGTGTTATTTCCGAAGGAGGTCAGGGACAATGTTTTGGCCCCCTGTTCCTGTGCGCAGCGCAGAGCCGCGATGGTTTCCTGGGTTTCCCCCGAATAGGAGACGGCAAAGGCGACATCTCCCGGCCCGAGCGAGGAGGCAGAGGTAATCTGCATGTGCGAATCCGCGAAGGCGGTACTATTTTTTCCAATTCGAATGAGCTTCTGATAAAAATCCTGCGCCACAATCGAGGAGGTTGCCATACCGTACAGATCAATGCGACTTGTGGCGGACAGCCATGCAATCGCCTGCTCCAGTTTGCCAAAATCCAGCAGTCGGGTCGTATCCGCAATGGATGCGGTATGATTCGCCTCTATAGCTTCCACGATACGAGAGAGCGAATTTCCGGCGACGATGTCCTGATAGGAGGCTTCACCGTCACTATTAGAACGGGGCAGCTCGGCAGCCAGCTTCATTTTGAAATCGGGATAGCCTTTAAAATGAAGTGATTTGCAAAACCGTGTAACGGTCGCCGGACTCACACCACAACGCTCCGACAGCTCCCGAATGCCCAGATACAGCACATCTCCCGGAGCTTGCAAAATGGATTCCGCCAGCTTGCGCTCTTGGACGGGAAGCTGCTCCAATCTGTGGGTTAATGTATGAAGAATGGGGGACATGAGCTGCGCTCCTTTGGCTGTAGAGTGTTTTTCATGAAAATAAATATCGTAAAAATAAACATTAAAAAGAAAATTATTTTCATACCTATTGTAAAATAATCCTGTCGCACTTGCAAGCAGTTGGAGGCAAGATGTGAGCTAAATGCAAAACTGAAAATGTACATGGTGCGCCACTACGCAGGCGGATGGTGCTTCCCATCGCTGTTGCCCCCAGATTTTGTGAATGAACGCACAATGGTAGAAATCTGGGAGCAGTATATGCTTACGATGCGAGCTTTCCTTTGGAAAGCTTTCAGGCGACCGCTATCGCTTGTCCAGCACCATTCCGCCTACTCCGTTTTCCATGTAAGATTTTCGAATTTAGCTTATATAAAATAATGAATTAAAAATGAATAAAAAAGATAGCGAAAAATGTAGAAAACAACACACATTAATTTACATATTGTGCGATATATTTACAAAACCACCTATTGACTTGTCTCTTCAATGGAGGAGTATAATTGAATAAAGTTCCAGTGTAGGAATTTTTCGAGGAGCTTTGCAGATGGCATTGTCGGGCGGAACGAATAGGATCATTCACAAGGAGGAGTTTGCTATGCAAAGCCAAGTGATTGAAATGATCAGCGCGGTCAAGGAAGATCCTGAGCTGGTCGGTAAGCTGGATGGACATTCGGACATTATTCATGATGCAGGACTGGATTCGTTACAGTTGGTTCATTTCATGCTGCAAGTGGAGGATGCGTTTGACGTGGAAATTGATTTTGATTCCTTTGAGCTGGAGCATTTGAGCTCGGTAGATGCGTTTTGCAGCTACATTCAGGGGATTAGCGATGCGGAAAAAGCGCCGCACCCGGAGGGAATGGAGACGGTCTGACGTACAGCTTGGTACATGTGCCTGAAAATCCATTAAACGAGGTGTTAGCATGCAGCCCAAAAGCAATGTGCTGATTGATGAGAAGGCGTTCAAGCTCATCAAGCGCAACCTGAAAAACGCTTCTGTATCTTACCGTAACGCAACACAGGACCCTGCTTTCAAAACGGACATGCCCCAGACGATCGGCATTAAGCTGACCAACCGCTGCAACCTGAGATGTACGCACTGCTTTGAATGGAACGAGGAAGGCTATCATCATCAAATGGATAAAGAGGAGCAAAACATGGATCTTGCCCCGGATATGCTTCGGCAAATTTTGAGCGAGACCAAGGAGGCCAAGTCCCGGCTGTATATGTGGGGCGGAGAGCCGATGTTTCATCGGCGTTTTGACGAAGTTTTGGACGTGCTGGCCGAAGATCGGCGCGAAATGACCTTTTGTACCAATGGACTACTTATTGATAAGTATTTGGACCGGATTTTGGATTTATCTGAAAATCTGGAGCTGTTAATAGCGATTGAAGGCTTTGAAAGAGAACATGATCTGATTCGCGGTAAAGGCACCTTTCAAAAAACGATGCGGCAGATGGATAAGCTGATTGAACTGCGTGACCAGGGATTGTACAAGGGACGGGTGACCGTCCATGCCGTCATTAACGATAACATGATCGGACGGATGTACGAGTTTCTGCAAATGCTGGAGGACAAGAGGCTGGATCTGGTGCTGTTGACGTTCCCCTGGTATATTTCCAAAGAAACCTCCCTCAAAATGGATGAATATTTTACACAAAACTTTTCTTGGCTCCGACAATTGGAGGAAAAAAATATTAGTAGCTGGCATGCTTTCAAATATAAAATCAACCCGGATAATATCGATCCTCTCATGCAGGAGCTACAGCGGATTAATGAGCGGGTGTGGAACATTCGCGTGCGCTATCAGCCCGGTCTGGACTATGAGGAGATCGACAAATTTATACATGGTGAGGAAATGGTCAGTCGCTGCTCCAATCATTGCTTGGCACTCACTTCCAGAACGGATATTTTGCCGGATGGAAAGGTCATGCCTTGCAAATTTTTCAGTGAATTTACGATTGGAAGCTTGCGTGACCACAGCCTGAAGGAAATATGGAATTCGGATGCGTATGAGAAAACCCGTCAAACGATTAATCACGAAGGATTAACGCCGGTGTGCTCCAAATGCAGCGTATTGTATCTGCACGGAGCTGGCTCCCTGAAATATATTTAGTTTCGATCGCAGTTGTTTCTTACTGGATGGAAGAGAGGGATGACAGGACGTGACGACTAAAACCATTAACCTTGTGGAAGCGCTTGCCCATGAACGGGATCATGGAGTCCTGATTTGGCTGTTTAATATTGGCGCAGAGCAGGTATGGCATCCGTCCCCCCGTAAGGGGGGGATGGTAGACCGTGATGAACAACAGGTTGTAAACCGGATGGAGGAAATGAATCTCCTGTTGTGTCGAAATCAGGATGTGATCGTGCTGCGGGAACAGCCGGATCAGGCTTTTCTGGACATGCTTCAGCGGTTGGGCTTTAGCCTGCCGCGTATTGAGGTGCCGGAGCCTTCTGATCCATTAACGCCGATTTCGGAGCTGGTGCTGGCGGACGAGGCACTTTTGGCACGGCTGCGTGTAGTTGCGGAAGCAGGCCACAGTAGTGATGGAGCTAAAGCGTGGCTCGTTCCATATGCGGTTACCCCGCAGGAGGAAGCGATTGCGGAGCGCTGTGGGCTGGAGCTGATCGGGGCTCCGTCCTCGGTCAGCGCCCGGGTGAATGATAAAATATTCAGCCGCCTGACTGCACAAAAGCTTGGTTTTGCCGTCAGCGAGGGGGCTGTATGTGCAGACGAAGCGGCGATCCGCAGGGAGTGTGGCAGACTGGCTGACTTGTCGGACGGGCCTGTGAAGCTGATCATCAAGCAGCCGCATGGCGCATCAGGACAAGGCATGTATATGCTGGACGAGCTGTCCAAACTGGATACGCTGTTGAGTGTGATGAAACGCTTTGGCGGCTCATCGCCTTCTTCTGGAGGCTGGCTGGTGGAGCGCTGGCATAACAAGCAGATGGATCTGAACTACCAGCTCTGTATTGATGAGGGCGGCGGGGTGACAATGTTTTCGCTGAAAAGGCAAAACGTGGACGGCACTGTGTACACCGGGTCCCGCGTTCCGGCTGAGCTTGGCGATGCGCTGGAGGAAGAAGTGAGAAGCTGTGCCTGCCAGTTGGGAACGTATCTGTATTCCATCGGTTATACGGGTATGGCTTCCATTGATGGTTTTGTCGATGAAGGAGGATTGCTGGTTCCGGTGATCGAGATTAACGGCAGATTTACCTTGTCTACCTATATTTCGTTCCTGTCTTCGGTATTAGGAGAGCAGCATAAAACGCTGTCTCGCTACTACCGCAACGTTACCGCCACACCGCTGACCTACAGCCGCTTGTGCGGCTTGCTCGCAGAGGAAGGCTTACTCTACACACCCGAACGCCCCGAAGGGGTGTTTGTTTACACGGCAGGTACGTTGTCCGGTATTCCGGTGAAGCGGGGGTATGTGAATCGGATTTTCACGCTTATTATGGCAGATAGCTGGCAGGAAGCCGAAGTCTATGCGCACAGGCTGGAAGATGTCATTGCGGGATTGGCAAGCTCATAAATCGGGAGGAATTTAGGATGAAAACAGATGTGTATCATGTAGTACCTTTGCTGGAAAAGGTATTGAAGCTGGCTCCGGGCGAGCTGGAACAGTTGACTCCGGAGCAGGATTTGAGAACCTTGGGGCTGAATTCCCTATCCGCTGTTGAATTGATTGTAGAGCTGGAAAATGAGCTTGATATTACGATGGAGGACGACGATCTGGTGCTGGAGCATCTTTCTACACTTCAAGGCATTGAACGTCTGCTGGGCAAATATGCATAAGGGGGCGGCAAAGATCAGACCTGTGCAGGCATCGGGCATGGAGAACGTTCATGAGTCCGTTGACGATTACGCTGCTGCAGAAATTATAGATGCTCCTCCAGGTAAGCACTGTGTATATTCATCCCTGCGCACCTCGCTGCATCGGTATGGCGTGAACATGGCGGAATCCGAGCTGTTCATGCTGTGCGGCAGTATGTGCGCGGAGTATAGCGGAGATTTGAAGCGCTTCGGTCCCGAGAAATATCCGGAGCAGCTTCAGGAAATGGCAGCCAGTGGCGGTCCGGTGATTCGGGTAGAGCCGTGGATTGTTGGTGTAAGCGATGAAACCGACCTGCTGCGGGCGCTGACATCAGGCTACGGTACGATGCTGCACACATCGAGTACCGCTTTAACCTACCACGACGTGTATGTGAAAAATTATCCAAGGGGCCATGTCATTGAGCTGTCTGGACTGGACTTGCAGGAGCGAACAGCACAGGTAAATGACAGCTTCCTGCTGGATTCTTCGGGCCATGCCATGACTTACGTCGGTTCGGCCCGGCTCGACGATCTGATGCAGGGCATTATTGAATATGCCTGGCTGGTAGAACAGCCCGCGCCGCTTTCGCCAGGCGAATTGCATGCGGCGTGTGCATACCATATTCGTCAATATGTGACTGGACATGAAGCGGCTTGGAGAGGTGTACCTTCGTCCAATGACCCAGGAAATAAAGCCGGAAATGTCGCAGTTGGCAAACAGGTCAAGCGGGGAGATGAGGGTTACCGGGCCTTTGTCGAGGACTTCCGCCTGCTGACAGACTTGGAGGATGCGGACTTCCGTACGTACTGCCATGAAATCTATTACAATCTGCGTTTGGGCAGCGCCCTTCATCTGACCGATTACACAGCGGATTATTGCAGGCTGCATGAAGCCACATTGGGACCGCGGGCGCAGCATGTGATGGAATTGGCGCAGTCATTGCATGCGGAATGGCATAAGCTCAATCTGCATATTTACAAAACAGGTCTTCAACTGCGCAAGCATCGGATGCCTGACATTAGCGAACGCGCCCTCGGCCTGATTGACAAACAGCGGCATATGCTGGAGGAATTGATGATTTTAGCCGAGCAGGCAGCCGAGTAGTTCAGGCAAGCCAGATTATGTAAATCGTATCAGGTAAACCACTCAGGCCAGTTGTATCAGGAATGCTCATCAAGGTGTCACGGACAGATGAAAGAGGAGGAGAATTGAATGCCGTCCATTACATTGAATCAATTGTCGAAAACGTTTACGTACTATAAAAAGGAGCCGGGCGTGCGCAAATCATTACAAAACCTGTTCAGGCGGGAAAAGCTGACCAAGGAGGCCGTACGAGATGTCAGCTTCACCATTGAGGAAGGGGAAATCGTCGGATTTCTCGGCCCGAACGGGGCGGGCAAAACAACGACGCTCAAAATGCTGTCCGGCATTCTCCATCCCAGTGACGGTGAGGCATCCGTGCTCGGCTTTACCCCATGGAAGCGGCAAAAGGAGTTCAAACGGCAGTTTTCCATCGTGATGGGACAGAAAAACCAGCTCTGGTGGGATTTGCCCGCAAGCGAGTCGTTCGAGCTGAACAAGCTTATTTACGAAATAGATGAAAGTCGTTACAAGGAGGCGCTAGACGAGCTGGTTACCCTGCTTGGGGTGGAGGAGCAGCTTCATGTTCAGGTTCGGCGCTTATCTCTCGGCGAGCGTATGAAAATGGAGCTGATTGCTGCGCTGCTGCATCGTCCACGGGTCATTTTGCTGGACGAGCCTACCATTGGACTGGATCTGGTTTCCCAAAGGCGGATTCGCGAGTTTTTCAAAGCCTATAACCGCACACACCGGACGACCATCCTGCTGACAAGCCATTACATGAAGGATATTGAGGATTTGTGCAGCAGATCTATCATTATCAGCGGGGGCAGATTGGTATATGACGGGGATTTGAACAAGGTGAATGAGGTGATCGGCGCCCGCAAGCTGCTCAAGGTTCGACTGGAGACCCCTGTGCCTAACCTGACGTTGACGGGACTTGGCAAGCTGCGCTCCAACTCGGAGCTGGAGGTGGTATTTGAGCTGGATGCAGAAGATACTCTAACCTGGTCCAAAAAGATTTTGGATGCGCTGCCTGTTGTCGATTTTACGATTGAGGACGTCCCGTTGGAAGAGGGGATAGCCAATTTGTACGATGGAGGCAGGCTGGCCGATGCGAAATAATAAATACATGAAGGTGCTCCAGCTTGGCATGCAAAACGAAATGGAATACCGGGCCAATTACTGGCTCCAGATGGCGGGATTTATGTTGCCGATCATGACACAAATTTTTCTCTGGCTCGCGGTATTCGGCTCTTCGGGACAAGCAAGGGTGCTGGGCTACTCTTTGTCGGAAATGCTGGTGTATGTAGTCATGGCAGGGGTAACCGGGAAGCTGATCGCCACGGGGTTTGAATACGAAATTGCTACAGACATCAAGGAAGGCGGACTGGCCAAATTCATGGTGCAGCCTGTACATTATTTTGCTTACCGTTTTTGTCGGTTTATTGGAGGCAAGGCGGTACAGTCCGCAGTGGTGCTGCTTGCGGCTGCAATTCTACTGCTGTGCCTTAGCCTGGAAGGACAAATCAGCTTCGGGCTATCGTATATCCTGCTTTACATATTGGCGTTGCCGGGGGCGCTGGTGCTCAATTTTGTGGTCTATTACGCGCTGAGCGGCATAGCCTTTTGGGTGACGGAATCGGCGGGACTGTTTTACACGCTGTCGCTCGTCATTTATGTAGCTAGTGGCACGGTGTTTCCGTTGACGATTTTTGGAGACGTTTTGGCCCGCATGTTCAGTTTGCTACCGTTCAGCTACACCGTATTTTTTCCGGTGAATGCATTAACGGGCAAGCTGACCATGCTGGAGGCCGCTGAAGGCATTGGCGTGCAATGGCTCTGGATTGTAGTGCTGGCGGCCGTATCGCGCCGGGTGTGGCAAGCCGGGGTCAAACGCTTTGTCTCGGTAGGAGGTTAACATGAAAAATGTTTACCGAAACGTTGGACGTTACATTCGGCTGTACTGGAAGTTCATCCAGTTTTCCGTTATGTCGCAGATGGAATACCGCATTAATTTCATTACTGCCTTTCTGGTCGAAGCTGCTTATTTGCTCATCAAACTGCTGTACGCCTCCGTTCCGTACAGGGCCGGAACGGATATTAATGGCTGGTCTCCTGACGCAGTGCTGTTATATATCGGCGTATTTACGATGATGAGCGGCTTTTACAGCGGCTTGTTTTACAGCAATTTTACAAGTCTGCCCGATAAAATCCGTACCGGTTCACTGGACGTGCTTATGACCAAGCCGGTGTCCCTGCAATTTATGGTGACGCTGCGGCAATTTGAGTTGGGCTACACCGTTCCGAACGTAGTCGGCGGCGGAATCATGACGGGCATTGGCTGGTATCGGCTCGCTCTGCCGTTCAACTTTGAGACGGTCGGGGGCTTTTCTGTGCTGCTCGGTTGCGGAGTGTTAACGGCCTATTCAGTGTTTTTGCTGCCCCAGCTGCTGGCCTTCTGGATCATCCGCACGAACGGGGTAACGGAGCTGTCCAACAGCATTTTCGAGACAAACTATGTGCCGATGGCGGTGTATAGTAACCTGATTCAGCGTATCGGCCTGTTCGTGCTTCCGGTGTTTGTGATTTGTAATTTTCCTCCTATGTTTATTCTGGGCAAAATGGAACCCGGCTTGATCATTTGGGCATTCCTCGCCCCGATCTGGCTACTGGCGGTGATCCGCTTTATATGGCAGTTTGCCTTGCGTGATTATACGAGTGCAAGCCAGTAGCGCTACCGTAATAGCAGGCTAATAACGAAGCAGGAAAGGAAGCGAATCATATGAATGCGATACCGAACCAGCGTCATTTGTATATGGGAACGTTCGAAGCGGAGGTGTACTGGCGGGATGCCCAGTTAGCTTCCCTGCCCGCCATTCCTGACCGGGCTTCTTCTGCGATTGTAGCAGCTATGGATGAGCTTCTGTTCAGCTTTTGTCAGCCGGGAGACGCGTTGTTGACCCGCTATGCGATTTCGCCTGTGCATCGTCAGTATATTGCGCAGTTGGGTTTTCGCCCGGCTGTGAATGAACGGGATTTAACTGACGGAACGGAGCAGGCGGGGAATGTGTCGGCGGCTTCTGTTTTTGAACTGTTGGGCAGTCGCAAGGCCGATACCAGTACGGGGTTACCGCAACTGGAGGGATGTGTGCTTAGCCCGTTTGCGGGTTTGCCGCATGTCGAGGAGGCCGCACGCGCCTGGGGAATTACGCTACATCAGCCGCCGCTAGAAACGATCCGCAAGGTGAATGCCAAAACCTATTCTTCCGATTTAAAACGCAGTCTCGGACTGCGCCATCCCGGCTATATTGTGACTTCGTTTGCGGATGTAGCTGAGGCGGGACGCAAGCTGCTGCGGGATGGAAGCTTTTTAATCAAGGATGATTTTGGCGTATCGGGCAAAGGAAACCTGCACATTACCTCAACGCAGATGCTGGACCGGATTGTATCGTATTTACGTGGGCAGGAACGCAAAGGCAAACGGGTACTGTTCCTCCTGGAGCCTTTCTTGGAGAAGGAGCAGGATTTTTCATGCCAATTTACGATTGGTGATAACGGAAGTGTCGATATTCTGTCTGTGCAGTGGCTGGCTAACACCCAATTTGCCTATCGGGAATCGTTGTCGCCGGATAAGGCTTTTATGGAGCGGCTGGAGCGCGAAGGCTATTTTAGCTTAATGCAGGATGTAGGGAAACAGCTGTATCAGGACGGTTATTACGGCGACGTCTGTATTGACTCGATGACACTCCGTGGCGGGAAGCTGGAGCCTATTATCGAAATTAACGCCCGTAAATCCATGAGTCTGATCAAGCACCAATTGGACACCTTTTTGGCTGGAAAAAATATGCGTGGCACGCTGACGAATTATTCATTGTCCCATGATGGCAGTCTGTCCTATGAAGAATTGCTGGAAGGGCTGGAATGTGAAGGACTGCTGTTCACAGGTGAAAGTGAAGAAGGCGTGATGCCGCTGGGCGCCAATACGCTGTATGTGAACACGGGTGGACGAGATGGCGAAAACAGGAATGCAGGTCATAAAAGCACCCCAAGCAGAAAAACAACGGAGCGCGGGGGCAGATCGTCTGCCAAGCAGGTTCGCGTTAGCGGCATTGGCAGTGGCAGTGGTGACAGCCTGACTGTGTCTGGCGGGCCGGAGGGACTAGCTGATTTTCAAGGTAAAGAAGAGGCGACTGGAAGTGAGCGGGCGCGAGGGAAAGGTCGTCTTTATTTGGAACTGGTTGCCGCGGGTGAAGAGGAAAAAATGCGTCTGACTACGAAGCTGGAGCATTTTTTGGCGGAGCATCATTTTACAGTGCTGAATTAAACGGGAGGCGTATGAGCATGAGCGAGAGTATGCATCAGAGTATGAAGGTAGCGATTTTGTGTTCCGGTTTCGGATTGGGCTTTTATACCCCCGGCTTGCTGATGCAAGCGGGTCTTCGCAGGCTGGGCGTGGAGACGGCGATTCATGTATTTGAAAATGTGCTGCCCGAGTCGGCCCGTCTCAAGGTGGACAAAAGCCGCAAAGCGTACCATGACAATTTCGCTGTAGCCTTAATGTCACAGAAGGTTCCGCAGGATATGCGCAATTCGCTTGATCTCGTCGCCCTGGAAGTATTGCTGACCCGATGGATGGAGGAGGATCGGAGGCATTTTATATGCTTGTCTGGCCATTGGATGTATGTACTGGAGGAGTATCGCAAGCGCAGGGAACCGGGATCGGTGCATGTGGACATTGTGTATATGGATTCCACGCCTTCTCCTTCGTGGAAAAATCTTGCCAAGCATAACTCGCACTTTGCCGATGGGTGTGGAGAAACGACATTTTTTGAAAATGACCAAAATAGAATCAGCTACTATATTGATGTCCCGGCTGTGGAGCATGTTCCATTTGAAGCACGGCAATCCCGCTTATTTGTGCATGGCGGCGGTTGGGGCATGGGCACGTACCGTGAAAAGGTCGGACGGCTGGAAGAGACGGGCTGGGAGCTGGATTTGCTGCTGTATGATCAGGATCAGCCGGATGAACAGCGGGACGGTATACGTTATTTCCGAATGGACCCGCAGTGGAGAACATGGCAACGGAATGAAGCCGGGGAGCATACATATCCGCCTTTCGGTGAGGTGAAGGCTGGCGAGGAGACGTTGTATGAGGTCGGGGCGGATTACCATGGCATGCTGGATCAGGCATGTCATGTCCAGGCCATTGTTAGCAAGCCTGGCGGGGGCAGTCTGACAGATTCGTTCGCCACAGCCACTCCACTCATTATGCTGGAGCCGTTCGGTGTACATGAGATGCATAATGCGGATCTGTGGGAACGGCTGGGACTGGGGATACGGTATGATACTTGGATGCAAATTTATGGCGGAAGCGCTGAGATTCTGGAGGACATGCATCGGAGGATCGTGGAGCTGCGAAGTCAGACACCACGCTATGTGGAGGCATATGTGAGGAACGCTCAGGTGCGGACAAGCTCAATGGGATTGGAGAAAGGGTCATGAACGCCACAGCAGCGGCACAAGAGCCTGCAGTACGGGATATCCGCTTTGGCCTCATTGGCTGTTCAGCCATTGCACCTCGCGCGCTACTGGAGCCAATTCGGCACGTTGCCGGGGCCCGTGTAACCGCGCTTGCGAACCGGACCGTTGCCAAGGCAGGAGATCTGGCGGACCGTTTCGGCGTTAGTGTCGTTTATCGGCATGCCAGGGATCTGTTGAGCGACCCGGAGATTGACGCCGTGTATATTGCGCTGAGCAATGATCTGCACGCCGAGTGGATCGGTAAAGCATTACAGGCTCACAAGCATGTGCTTGTAGAGAAGCCGTTATGTCTGAATCCGGCGGAGCTGGCTCCCCTGGAAGCGGCAGTCGGTCAGAGCAGCGCTCATCTGCTGGAAGGAGTCATGGTGCAGCACCATCCTTGGCAGCGAGAGCTGCGCAATATTGTGGATTCCGGTCGCTATGGCCGTTTGCGCTCCATAGCGACCAGCCTGTGCATTCCCGCAAAGGACGGGCATGCGGAGAATTATAGATCCCGACCCGAGCAGGGCGGGGGATGCTTTTGGGATTTGGGCGTGTATTGGCTCCAGTTTCTTCAGGCAGTCATTGGACTGGAACAGGTGGAATTCCGCAGTCAATCGGATTTCGATGGTCCTAACGGATGTGACTGGACATTTCGTGCACAGGCCCGTTATCTGGAGGGATTGGAGGCATCCGCCCTCTTTTCATTCGAACGGCCATACCGCTGCGCTCATGTATTGACCTTTGATTCGGCGGTAGTTACTTTGCAGGACTGCTTTCGGGCGAATCTGGGCTTTTATAAAATAACGCTCAAGACGGAAATAACGAAGGATACAATGACAGGCTCCAAAATTAAAACCGTTTTCGAGCCGATGAACTATTACGTTAATCAGTTGGAGGCGTTTTGCAATATCATAAGGGGAGTCGCGGAGCCGATTCCGTTCCATGAGGCCGCCGAGCGCGTCAGATTGCTGGCAGCTATTCATGAGGCCGCCCGTTCAGGCACGACGATCTATGCGGTATAGGAAAAAGAAGAAGGGGGAGATTCAGCAGATGGATAAAAAGGACGAAGCCTTGCTGAAACGCTTCGGCGAACATCCGACGCCATTTTACTACTACGATGGCGACGCGCTGCATGCTCATGTCAGCTCGCTGCTATCCCGGCTGCACCCGGCTGTGCGTGTGCATTACGCACTCAAGGCCAATGGGAACGTAGCCTTGGCGGGATTGCTTCGCACGTTAGGCTGTGGCGTTGAAATCGCTTCGGCCGGGGAAATGTTCGTCGCGATGGAGGCTGGCTATACCCCGGAAGACGTGCTGTACGCCGGGCCGGGAAAAACGGTAGCCGAACTGAGCGAGGCGGTAGCCTGTGGAATCGGCTGCATTCATGTCGAGTCGGTGCGGGAGCTGCGCTTGCTGGAGGATATTGCTGCCCGAGCAGGCTTGTTTGTCCGCGCTGCGGTTCGTGTGAATCCTGATAACGATTTGTCGGGATCGACGATCAAAATGGGCGGCGTTCCTCGTCCCTTTGGTGTGGACGAGGGGCAGTTGGATCACTTTTTTACGGTGCTGGAAGATTGTCCACATGTATATTTCCAGGGCATTCAGGTGTATACAGGTACGCAAATGCTGAAAGCGGATCAGATTTTAGCTTCATTTGCGAATACCCTTCAATTGGCAGAACGGATACAGGATCAGTATGGTGTTGCGATGCATACGGTAAATTTGGGCGGCGGGTTTGGTGTTCCTTATTTTACTCATGAGCAGCCGTTGGATATGGGACAAGTGATCGACGGACTGAACGCGATGGCAGAGCAGACTCGATCCCGTCTGCCAGGTGTTACGCTGATCATCGAAAGCGGTAGATATCTGGTTGCTCAGGCGGGTATGTACGTCTGTCGGACATTGTACACCAAGGAATCCAAGGGCGAGAAGTTCGTCGTGGCTGATGGCGGTATGAATCATTATGCCTCGGCTGCTTTTCGAGGACGTCGGATTAGGGACAACTATCCGGTGCGAATTATGCGCGGGCAAGGGGAGGGACAGGAAGTGGAGATTCAGCCAGAAGCAACCGTGGATCTGGAAACTGTGAGCATTGTCGGACCGCTTTGTACACCCGAGGATTGTCTTGTGAAAAAAGCGCAGCTTCCTCCGATTCAGGAGGGTGATTATATTGTCATTCCGAATGCAGGAGCTTATGGACTAAGCTATAGTCCGGTGCATTTTCTGGGACATGCTATGCCGGCGGAGCTGCTGGATTTTCGCGGTGAGGTACACGTGATTCGCGAGCACGGTGACCGTACAGACTTGCTCCATCACCAGCGTATGATTCCGTTGCTGGAGGATATTTTCTGATCGTAAAAATCAACACTCCTTCTCGTGACTAAAAAAACGCCAAAACCGTCGGAGCCGATAGAGATCGGACCTGCGTTTTGACGTTTTTTTGCAATTATATGTGTTGTGGCTTGGATTTTAGCGTTGCTTGGAGTTGCGCATTTCCTGACGCACAAGCTGCCACACCATGAAGATCAGCACAGCGACTTGTGGGATAAACGTTTCCCAAGTTGGATACATGCCCAGCCAGCTTATAGATGGCAGCGATGAGGCTGTGTGCCCCGGAAGCTTGCCAGCCACCTGAAGCGAATGAATACTTTCGCCCAGAAACCTGAATACGAGATAGTAAATCAGTACAGTGGCCGTCAGGAAAAAGGCGCGAATCGGCAGCCGTACGCTAAACTTGATAATCGCCAATGCCAGCACAACCAGAATGACAGTTGCCGAGCCAATACCAATCAGCAATTGAGAGGTTTCGATGGCCGGGGCCATACCGATATAAAAGATAGCCGTCTCGGCGCCTTCACGCAAAATCGCAAGCGCAGAAACTGCGAACAGCGACCACAGGCTACCACGCGCCAGCGCGCTGTCTACGCTGTTCTCGACAAAGCGGTTCCATGCGGCAGCATTGGATTTGGAATGTAGCCAGCTACCGACAGTCAGCATAAGCACGACCGCGACCAGTCCAGTCACACCCTCCAGCAGCTCACGCATGCTTCCCGATGCGGCGGCCGCGACCAGTGTAGTGAACAGCACTGCCAGGATTCCACTCAGTACCAGCCCTGTTCCGGCACCGGCCCATATCCAGCGACCAGCCACAGCTTCGCCGCTTTTTTTGGCATACGCCAGCAGAGCCGCGAGCACGAGAATGGCTTCCAGCCCCTCACGCAGCAAAATCAGCGCCGCATCCCAAGCGGTGTAGGAACGCTCTTCCGTCAACGGACGGAGCCTTTCCAGCATCTGATCAAGGGTCTGGATGGCTTTGGCCGTGTTCGGTGGAGAAGACAGCAGATAACCGGAAGTCTCGGTCATTTCATTTTCAATCGCGGTATAGGACGCCGGATCGGAAATTTGCACATGACCTTCCACCGAAGGCCACAGGGCGATGAACCGCCCTATCTTGTCAGCCGCTTGCTCAGGCTGATTGGCTACCGCATCCTGCCGTGCGGATTCGAGGAGCTTGACCGCATCACTTAGCGAAGCTACTGAACCATTAGCCGCGTTGTTTGCTCCAGCTTCTTGACCCGTATTCACCAACTTGCCTTGACTATAATCTGACAACAAAGTCGTTAGCTCCTGCATTTCCTTGAGAGCCTGCTCTTGTCGTATGGGCTCGGCTTGCATGGAGATGCGAATCAGGCTGATTTTAGTTTCCAGCGCACTATATACCGGAAAATTGTCCGAACGAATCGGTGTCTCCACCTGATACCATGCTTTTACGATCCGGTCGTAATCAGCGCGGGCCGCAGTCCAGTCGCCTTTTTGCATGGCAGCCAGACTCCCCTTCGCCATGGGGAGCAGCTTTTCCGCTGCTTTGGCTCCAGCCGGGGCGGGTTTGTCGCCTTCCGCAGCAGTCACAAATTCGTTGACCGAACGAGCCAGCACGGACAGTGCAGCTTTTGCTGGTTCTCCGCCGCCGCTGGCAAGTGCCTGCTCTGCATCCGCGAGAGCCTTGTCTACCGCTGCGATATGGGCTGCATCACCACCGTTTGTTTTGGCAGCTTCCCACAGCGTACGGAATTCTTTGACGTCCCTGGAGGCTTCCGTCCATTGGGATTGTCCCGCCTCCACCAGTGCGCCACCCACCACAGGCATGAGCTGATCATTGGAAACAGCTTTGGCATCTGTTTGTGCGAAAGCGACCGACCCGGAGCCGGATATGAACGGAGTTACTGTCAGCAGCAGAGCCACCAGCAGAAATACCCATCCCAAGCTTTTATTGCGCCGATTCATATAAATCCCCTTCCTTGCCTGCTGCTAAAATAACGTATCCCCGATGTAGCCGCCTTGCGATACACCCGGGAAGCAGGCGAACACCGCACTGCCTTTGTGTACAATGTATTCGTTCAGCTTGTCATTGCGTGCAAGCTTCTCCTGAATATGGACGAACTGCTTGAATAGATCACGTTGGTAGCTGATGAACAGCAACCCGGCATCGAGCTGTCCTGTTTGCTTGTCCAATCCGCTCGAATAAGAATAAGACCGTCGTAAAATATTTATGCTCCCGTCCCCATGAGCCAATGCCACATGAGAGGTGGGGGGCGTAATCGGCTTGCCATTCGGACTTGTGGCCGCCAGATCGAGCTTGTCGAACTCCTTGGCCTTGCCTAGTGGGGCCCCGCTGCTGCGATGGCGTCCAAAGGTATCCTCCTGGTCGCCCAGTGTCGAGCGATCCCATACCTCAACCCGCATGCGTACACGGCGCACAGCCATATAGCTGCCGCCGCCCATCCACGCGGGGCCATCACTCGCCTGTGTCCATACCAGACGGTTCATCTCGTCAGCCTTGGAGGTATCCGGATTCCCTGTACCGTCCTTGAAGCCGAGCAAATTGCGCGGCGTGCTTCCCGCCGGATCGGCCTGTGCTGTCCGCTGGAAGCCTTCCTGTGTCCAGCGAAGCACCGCTGTTCCTCTGGCGATACGCGCCAAATTACGCAGGGCATGGAAAGCTACCTGCAAATCATTGGCGCATACCTGTACCCCGATATCGCCGCCACACCATTGGTCGTCCAGCGCATCCCCTTGAAAACGGGGCAGCTCACGGAGCCCGGCAGGTTTAAGCCCTGCCAGACCAAAGCGCCCATCAAAAAAGGACGGACCCACACCAAAGGTAATCGTCGTCCGTGACGGCGACAGCCCCGCCGCTTCGCCCGTATCGGACGGAGGCAGGTTAAGATTTTCGTTATCGTTGCCGATCAGCGCGCCGGAAGTCATCGTAGCGGTGGCTTCTGTCCAGGCTTTAAACAGGCTGCGCACTCGTTCCTTGTCACTCGTCGTTAGATCAAAGGCGGCGAAGCAGATGAAATCCTGTGCCGGAGTCACAATACCAGCCTGATGTTTCCCGTAAAAAGGAACCACATCCTTGGTATCTGCGTCCGTCATCATGCTTTCAAGCCGTTGGCTGGCTGTCAGCACAGCCCCCACACCGCCGCCGCCGAGCAGGAGACCCAGTCCCCCGACCCCGGCCAGCTTTAATAGATCCCGGCGTGATACAGATTTACTCTTTCCCGAAAGCTCACTAACCTCCGGATGAACATCCTTTTTTAACAGATCAGCCTGTTCTTCATGGGATTCCGCATGCTGCTGCGAGGGTTGTCCCTTTTGCCGCTTAA
The DNA here is from genome assembly GCF_059417685.1 of Paenibacillus sp. LT-B23. Taxonomy (NCBI): domain Bacteria; kingdom Bacillati; phylum Bacillota; class Bacilli; order Caryophanales; family Paenibacillaceae; genus Paenibacillus; species Paenibacillus sp. LT-B23. Next base: position 49,100 of record NZ_JBSQBM010000013.1, read on the forward strand.
AGCCTTTCATATCGTTACACTCCTAACAATTTTCCCATTTGGGACAACGGCTCTGCCAGAGCATCAAGGTTTTGGCTCAGCTTTTTAATTTCTTCCGGTTTAAGCTTCGTATAAGATACATAGCCTTCGCCTTTCTTGAAAGGAGCCAATTCTTTCTGCAATGCCTCAAAGCGCTCGCCAATTTGCGTTTCCAACGCTGCATCTTTTTGGTTCAGATCTGTTTTCAAAATCTCATATATTTTTTGTGCGCCCTCTACATTAGCTGCAAAGTCGTACAAATCGGTGTGGGAATAACGTTCTTCTTCACCCGTCACCTTGGAGGTGGACACTTCGTTCAGCAGCTCGACTGCGCCCGTTACCATCAGGCTGGCGTCAATGTTGACCGTCTCCACCTTGGCACGCAGCAGCTTTGCATCACTCAACAGGCGGTCGGAAAACTCGTCCAATCCTTTGGTGGTGTTTTCTTCCCATAATGTCTTTTCAATCCGGTGGAAACCGCGCCAATCTGCTGCATCCACATCACCGTCACGCGCATCAATATTCGGGTCAAGATCGCCCAGCGCTTCTGCAATCGGTTCAATCCGTTCATAGTACATACGTGCAGGAGCATACAGCGCCTTGGCTTTGTCCAGCTCGCCAGCTTTGACCGCGTTCGTGAATTCTTCTGTCTTTTTCACAAACGTATCGCATTGCTCTATGGCATAGGCACGGTAAGCGGCCACCGCTTGATCAAAATTGGGGGCAGAGGCCGCGGGAGTCGTTGACTGTGTAGTTGCTCCCGCATCTTTGGTCGTTGCAGCGGGCTGCTGAGTAGCAGTTCCGGTTTGGCCGCAACCTGCGAAAAGAATAGAAGAAACCAGCACTCCGGCCGGTACAGCGTAACGTAATTTCATAATTAATGAACACCCTTTCTGGCCAAGCGGCCATGAACAATAGTCTGTTGCGCGATATCTATATGTATCATTATTTTGATAATGATTATCAGTCGCGGTTTTTCTTATCATAAGGCTGCCCCATATGCCTGTCAATACATAAAATTAGACGCAGAGTCTAACGATTCTGCAAAGGCTGAAAATAAGTGCCTAGGCCCATTTTTATCCGCATATTGAACCATACTTAAGCACGTGACATAAAATGTGTTGACTGTATCCCTTAACCTTGTTACACCACACAAAACCCGAGCAAGGAGGGGTGAAATTGACGAAGGGTAACGACCACAAAAACAAGTTTTTGTTAACTCACCGTGAACGTGAAGTATTTGAACTGCTTGTGCAGGACAAAACAACACGTGACATCGCCGGACAACTATTTATTAGTGAGAAGACGGTGCGTAACCATATTTCCAACGTAATGCAGAAACTGAACGTAAAAGGTCGTTCACAGGCGGTCGTGGAATTAATCAGGCTTGGCGAATTAAAAATCTGACCTCTTGTTCCTTGCGGGGTGCAAAGTCTTCTCGATGATCCTTCAAAAGTGAAGGCTGGTCGGGAAGGCTTTTGTTTTGTAGGATGACTCAACCAAGTGAGCCAACGTAAAAACAAGCGATTGTCGCAGAAAGAGACAATCGCTTGTTTTGATCATTTGTAGTTTAAAAATCATAATCCAGAAGCTGTTCCTGACAGTTAGCTATTCTTGATAACTCCGATTTGGGATGCCCAAGTCGGTTTGTTTTTTCACTGCACATCCAGCAGGAACAATGAATTTTCCCTTTGGAGAATGCACCGTCGAATTTGGCGACCCATCCCCGGTGTGCTGAAAGTCGTTTCTTACGGTTGAACTCGAAGACGGCTCCAATATTACTTTTGTTGTATTTACTTCGAAAAATCCATAGAGCTTTATGATCAAAGAAAACATTCATTTTTTCGACTTCTCCACCAGACATTGTTGTAGAGTCATTTTATGGCTACTCTTATAGAGCCTTTTACTTTTGTCACTAGCATCTGTAAAATACTAAAACCAGTAAAGGAGGCCACACGGTGAATCCTCACGATCTTATCCCTAAACATAAGTCGGATTTTGATAGCATTGATCAATTAAAATTGTGCAGTAAGGAAGAAATTCGACCCATAATTCCTGAGCTTTTTACCTGGTTACAAGACAGTAATTGGCCCATTTCAGCGGAAGTAAGAAATATTTTGTTCCAGTTCGATATGGAGCTAATTCCAGTCATCCGGCAAATATTAAATTCAAACGATAGTTCATGGAAGTATTTCGTGCTTATACATTTTTGTAAGCAGCTTCCCAATGCTTTACTTGAAAAGTTAACATACGAACTAAACAGACTCAGCACCAATCCGAGTGAAAACGATAAATTAGAAGAGATCGATCAGATTGCGAAGGAGATTTTAAACGATTAAACCGCTGAAAAATGTAGGAATTTGTGCATAAGTGTTGTACTATATATAGAGAAGGAAGAAACTACCATTAGCTCATGCGCCCACCCGCATGAATGGTTAATGTAGAAGGCTGTACCACAAAGTTATAAAAAGATAAAAATGCATCTTGTGATATTCTAAGGAGGCGAGTAAAGATCTCTGCAAAAAAATGTTGAAAAAGGATCACAAGGCAGAAAGGCTCGTTGCTTCAGGTAGCAGTAAGTAGCTTTTCCTTAGGCCTACCTGTGGTATATTCTTGATCGGAGGTGAACGGGGAGACATATGATACAAAACCAACACTTGATGACGTATACGCTGAACAGCGGCATAAAGGGAACAGTCGACCTATCCAGTAAGCAGGTTCAGGAATGGATAAAAGCATATCGAATTGGCAGCAAGTTTGTAACGGTAGTCGGTAAACAGTATTTTGGTTTGAATCCTGAATTGGTAGCAGATTTTAAGGTACATAATGAATACTCGGAGCAGCGGGATCATATATCCATGATACAGCCTGCAATGGTAAGTAAAGCTGTAGACGTAGACCCGTTGGTAGAGGCGTACAGTCAGTATAAAACGTTGATTCAGGTAGAGTGCAAATGCGGAGCTTCCTATATAGAAGAGTCGCCGCACAAAAGAACCAAGTGGTCATGCAAGGAATGCAATAACATTGTGTTCCTGGATCGTAAAAAGGGCATGGTGGATACGGAAAAAGGCAAGGCGTGGTACATGACCAACAAATACTATGTGGAAAGACAAAGCAACTGACATCAGTCAGTTGCTTTTTTTTGTGATTAGCTACTCTTTCATCATAGGGGGTTACGACTTGGGGGATAATAGGGAAAATACTCCATTGTTGCGATAATGTCAAAACAAATTTGACTATATTAAAAATATTCATTGCTTTTCTGTCGGATATCACTATAATAAAAACATACTTAAATCGTAGGTTTAATTATATTAATGAAGGGGTTATGTTCATGAAAAAGTCGGCAGCTTTTATTGCAGGAATTACGTTGTTTTCGGTATTATTAGGGGCTTGCTCCAATGGAACGAATGGACAGGCTTCGGGAGACACAATTCAAATTGGCCTGTCTGCGCCGATCTCGGGAACCGAGGCACAGTACGGTGAAGCCTACAAGAATGGCGCCGGACTTGCGGTCAAGGAGATTAATGATACGGGTGGCATCAACGGCAAAAAGGTGGAGCTGGTCATTCAAGATGACAAAGGAGACGCAGGCGAGGCAGTCAATGTAGCGAACAAGTTTACGTCGAATAAGGATATTGTAGCGGTGATAGGTCACTTTAACAGCTCTGCTACATTGGCAGCGGCCCCGATCTATAACAAAAATAAAATCGTCGAAGTTGCGCCGTCCTCCAGTGCGCCGGGCGTAACCAATGCGGGCGACTACACATACCGGGTCATTACGACAGATGCCTTCCAGGCCGATTATTTGGCTAAATGGTCCAAGGAGCTGGGCTATAAAAAGGTAGCATTGATCTATGAGCAAACGGATTTCGGATTGGGCTTGCTCGATGTATATAAAGATGCGGCTCCGAAAAACGGTGTTCAATTGGTAGCGAACGAAGCCTATGTGCCGGGAACCAAGGATTTTAGCACGATTTTGACTAAAATCAAGGAACAGCAGCCGGATGCTATTTTTATCGGAGGGTTCTACAACGAGGCAGCTTTGATTGCTCAGCAGGCTCAGAAGCTGAACCTGAAAACCGATTTTATCGGTGTGGACAGTCTGTACTCGGGTGCTTTGCTTGAATTGGGCGGACAGTCGGTAGAAGGGTTCAAGCTGATTGGGTTCTTCTATCCGGGCGGCAGCAATGCCGAGGCTAACCAATTTGCCAAAGCATATGAAGCGGCCTACAGCAAGCAGCCGGATAACCACGCAGCATATGCTTATGACGCGGCATCTGTCATTCTGGACGCGATCAAAAAGGGCGGCGCAGATCGGGAAAGCATCAAGAAACAACTGGTTACATTGAAGGACTTTAAAGGAGCAACAGGTACGCTGACCTTTGACCAAAACGGCGATGTCCAGACGATTCCTGAGAAACTGGTTGTGAAGAACGGAAAGTTTGAAATTTACAAATAAGACACAGCATTCAGAGCAGGAGAGATCATACACTTCCTGCTCTGAATTATGGAATGGAGGTTTCCATGTTTCTCCAGCAATTGGCGAACGGATTAACGATGGGCGTAATTTATGCCTTAATTGCTCTCGGATATACGATGGTTTACGGGATATTGAAAATAGTAAATTTTGCGCATGGGGATATTTATATGTTTGGCAGCTTTTTCGGTCTGTTTCTGGTCAAAACGCTGCACATGCCATTATTACCTGCCTTTATCGTTGCGGCTCTGGCTACAGCAACCTTGGGGATGATTATTGAGCGAGTTGCCTACAGACCGCTGCGCACGGCGGATCGGATCGTTCCGCTGATCAGTGCGTTGGGGGTATCCACTTTTCTGACCAGCTTTGTGCAAAAGGTATGGGGTACGGAAATGCATCCATTCCCTACGACCTTCGGCAGCAAAACATGGACAATCGGCAATCTGGCCTTTTCTGAAATTCAAATTCTTATTCTAATGCTGTCCTTTGCTCTTATGATTGCCTTGCAACTTTTTGTGACCCGCACCAAAACGGGTATCGCCATGCGGGCAACCTCCATGAGTCTGACGAATGCTTCTCTCATGGGTATTAATACGAATCATATGATTTCGGTGGCTTTTGCGATTGGCTCGGCTTTGGCGGCTTGTGCAGGAATTATGGTCGGCATTTACTATAACGCGGTCTATCCGACAATGGGGTATATGGCAGGGATTAGCGCGTTTACCGCTGCGGTGCTGGGCGGCATCGGCAGCATACCGGGAGCCATGCTGGGCGGTATCCTGCTGGGAGTCATCGAAAACTTGGGCGGGGCCTATATTTCTACCCAATATCAGAGCGTAATCTCTTTTTCCATTTTGATTATTGTGTTGATGATTAAGCCCACAGGCATTTTCGGCAAAAAAGAAATTAATAAAGTGTAGGTGAATGCGTTGAAACTGAAAAATTACAGCAAACTCCTTGCTGGTGTGTTGTTGCTGATCCTGCCTTTATTTTTGCAGCAAGTGAATGATTATTTATTGCATATTGCCATTACGGTTGGTATTTATATCATTCTTTCACTCAGCCTGAATATCATTATCGGCTATGCCGGGCAATTTGCGCTTGGACATGCTGCATTTTACGGCATCGGGGCGTATGCCTCCGCGCTGCTGATGCTGCATTGGAACGTGTCGTTCTGGGTCGCGCTTCCGGCAGCAGCGATTATTACGGGATTGTTCGGTTTGTTACTCGGCAGCCCGGTCATTCGTTTAAGAGGGGACTATTTGGGCATCGTGACGCTGGGATTTGGTGAAATCGTCCGGCTCGTTTTTGTGAATTGGGTGGATGTGACCCGGGGCCCGATGGGACTGCCGGGCATTCCTGCGCCTACCCTTTTCGGCTACACGTTCACCGAGAAGACTGATTTTTATTATCTTATTCTGGTATTGGCAGCCATCACGATATTCGTGGTCCATCGGATTATTCATTCCGGGATCGGGCTGAATCTGCTGACAATCCGCGAGGATGAGACGCTGGCGCAATCCATCGGTATCCGTCCAGTCAAGTACAAGCTGATGGCCTTTGCGCTGGGTGCTTTTTTTGCCGGAATTGCCGGGGCGTTCTGGGCCTCATACATTTCGTATATCAGCCCGGATGGCTTCCGATACATGGATTCAGTGAATATTTTAGCAATGGTGATTTTGGGCGGTGCAGCAAGCATTCCTGGCTCAATTCTCGGAGCAGTCATTCTGGTGCTTGCACCGGAACTTCTGCGTTATGTGGATGATTACCGAATGATGCTGATGGGCGTTGCCATCGTACTGATGATGATTTTCAAGCCGTCGGGATTTTGGGGAGAGAAGCATCGAAAGACCAATTTTTACCGTTTACAGAGAGGTGAGCGCAAACCATGACAACATTGCTGCAACTGGAAAAGGTTACTGTGAAGTTTGGCGGTCTGGTGGCGCTGCATGAGATTGATCTGACCCTGAACCAGGGAGAAGTGCTGGCATTAATCGGTCCGAACGGGGCAGGCAAAACTACGCTGTTTAACCTGTTGACCGGCATTTACCGACCGACCACCGGCTCCATCTGTTACAAAGGCGAAGTGATTAATAAGCTACAGCCCTTTGAACGTGTGAAAAAAGGGATTGCGCGCACGTTTCAGAATACCCGGCTAATTCAGGGCATGACGGTATTGGAAAATGTGCTGATTGCCCATCGGCAATGCAATACGGAAGGACTGCTAAGCTCCATTTTTCTGACGAAAAAGGGAAGGGATCGACGGGAAACTGCTACACAGGAATGCATTGGCATTCTCGCTCTAGTCGGACTAGAGCATAAGGTTGATGAACTTGCAGGAGGCTTGCCTTATGGGGAGCAAAGATTACTAGAAATCGCCCGCGCGTTAGTCAGTAAATGTGAAATTCTGTTGCTGGATGAGCCTGCCGCAGGCATGAATGCAATCGAGAAAAAACAGTTGGTCGAGAAAATACGGCATCTGTCCAAGGAATTCAGCATTGAGATTATTTTGATTGAACATGATATGGGCCTCATTATGGACATTTCTGATAAAATCGTTGTTTTAGATCATGGTATTAAAATTGCCGAAGGCACTCCGGCCGAAATTCAGCAAAACCCGCAGGTCATCAGCGCCTATTTGGGAGGGGAGGATGATTCGTTTGAGTGGGAATGAATTTATTTTGGAAATCACAGGCTTACAGGTGAACTACGGAGCCATTTCTGCGGTGAACGAGATCAGACTGAATATCCGCCAAGGCGAAATCGTCAGTCTGATCGGCACAAACGGCTCAGGCAAAACAAGCACCTTGCGCAGCATTTCAGGCATTGTGAAGGCAAGCGCGGGACAGATTCGGTTTCAGGGACAGGATATTACCCGACTGGAGCCGCACCAGATTGTGAAGCTGGGGATTTCGCATGTACCGGAAGGGAGAGGGATATTTCCCGATCTGACCGTAGTTGAAAACCTAAAAGTAGGCGCATATGTCCGCAAGGGACGAAACGAGGTCAAGGGGGATATGCTGGAGGTATTCCGCCTTTTTCCACGTCTGGAGGAACGAAAAAAGCAGCTTGCAGGCACGATGAGTGGCGGAGAGCAGCAGATGCTGGCGATTGGGCGGGCACTGATGGCCAAGCCTCAATTGCTGTTGCTGGATGAACCGTCCATGGGGCTGGCCCCCATCGTAGTGCGTGAGATTTTTAAGGCGATTCGTCGCATTCACAATGATGGAGTATCCGTTTTGCTCGTCGAACAGAATACCCAAATGGCGCTGGCGGTAGCCCATCGGGGCTACGTCATGGAGACAGGGAATATCACGCTGCATGGAACAGCAGACGAACTGAAGCATAATGATTTGATCCGGTCGGTTTATTTGGGCATCCAATGAAGCTTGAACGGTAGACTACAATAGTGGGAGAGGTGTTGCAGCAATGAGTCAGGAAAAAAATGAAAAACAGGATAACGAGCAAACCAAATATCATGATGAGAGCTTGGAGCCGGTGTCGCCGTATACGATTATGGCCAAGCTGTTTGCCCATGTGTCCAAAGCGGTTGTGGATCGTTTCGGGGAAGAGGGCCGGGATGCTGTGCGGGAAGGTGTGCGTACCTTCGGCGAAGAACGCGGACGGGATATTGCACGCAGGGCAGCGGCGGACGGACAGCCTAATGATATCGAAAATTATTTGACCCATTATGATATGGGCCGCAGTGATTTGTTCGAGTACGAAACACAGTATCATCCGATGGAGATTGAGCAGAATTTTACGAAATGCGCTTTTGGTGACCAATGGAAAAAAGACGGCATGGAGGAGTACGGCATTTTATATTGTCAAATGATTGATCCGGCGATTGCCAAAGGATACAACCCGAATTTTGAGGTCGTACACGATGACTATCTATTAAGAGAAGGTAACTGTCATTTCCGTTTTCAAATGAAGAACCCGGCGGACAGCGAGCAGACAGATAGCAAGGATACGGATCATAAATAAAGGGGAGGCGCGGCTATGCAGGAGGATAGACTGTGGCGGCGGATTATGGAGCTAGGGTCCATTGGTGCGCATGAAGACAGCGGGGGCGTAACCCGCATGTCCTTCACCGAGGAAGAGAGACAGGCCAAGGACCTGGTCATTCAATATATGAAGGAAGCGGGCTTGACTGTACATGAGGATGCCATAGGCAGCGTGATCGGCCGCAAAGAGGGGAAGGACCCTCTTGCTTCGGTTGTGCTGACAGGCTCACATATTGATACTGTTCCGCATGGCGGCAAGTTTGATGGAGCACTTGGTGTGCTGGCAGCGATTGAAGCATTGCAGCAGATGAATGAGCAGGGGATTGAAACGGATCATCCGATTGAGGTGATGGCTTTTACCGACGAAGAAGGCTCCCGGTTTGGTTTGGGGATGCTGGGCAGCCGAGCGCTGGCTGGCACGTTAACTTTGGAGCAATTAACACAGACGGATGAGCAAGGTCTTACGATTGCTGAAGCTATGCGTAGGGCAGGATATGAGCCGGAAAAATTGCGCGAAGCCGCAGGGATTCCAGCTAAGGTTAAGGGATATGTAGAGCTTCATATAGAGCAAGGGACTGTGTTAGAGCGGAACAACTTATCGGTAGGGATTGTGTCGGGCATTGCAGGTCCGTTATGGCTGCAATTTACGCTTACAGGCCAAGCTGGTCATGCTGGCGCGACACCCATGAATGCGAGAAGGGACCCGTTGGCCTGTGCATCGGAGATCATGAGCTTCATTTATCAGGAGACGAGAAAGCTTCCAAACGCAGTCGCGACGGTCGGCAAAATACGGGCGCTGCCCGGAGGGGTGAACGTGATCCCTGAGCATGTGGAATTTACTTTGGACCTGCGGGACATCGACGAAACGGTGAGAAACGAACTGGAAGGCAGCATTCGGGCTTATGCCGAACAGATTAGCCGGGAACAAGTCATTCAGCTGGAGATTAGCCTGCTGCAAAGAGTGGCTCCTGCCCCCTGCTCCAGCGAAATTATGAACGCCGTAAAGACCGCTTGCCAGCAAGCCGGACTAAGTCCGTTTACGCTGGTGAGTGGAGCGGGTCACGATGGCATGCAGTTCACTGATTTTTGTCCGATTGGCATGATTTTTGTGCGTTCCCGTGAGGGAATCAGTCATTCTCCGCTGGAGTGGAGCACACCGGAAGATTGCAGAGCAGGTACAGAGGTGCTGTATCATACGCTGATTCAACTGGCGCAAGCCCGTTAACACCAGTACAGGGGATCAAACAAGCTCATGATATTAAGCTTTCCAATGGTATCCGAATTGGGCAGAAATGTTTTTGGCTGCTTCAATTAAATCGGAAAGGATTCGATCCTCGTTTTCCTTCATGCGTGTCAGCGAGCCGATCATACTGATCGTGCCAACGATTTCGCTTTTGGCATCCTTGACGGGAACGGCAATACTGTATGCGCCCATCTCAATTTCCTGATCCTCCACACCAAAGCCCTGTTCCCTGATCAACTGTAAATTTAGGAGCAGGTCTTTTTTATCGGTAATCGTATGGTCGGTAAGTTTGGTGAATTTGTATCTTTGCAAAACGTCCTTGAACTCGGCTTCCGTCATATTAGCAAGAAAAACCTTGCCTGACGCTGAGGCGTGCATCGGCAACTTGCTGCCGGCTCTGGAGCTGATAATAAAATAGCTGTCCGGTGACTCTACCTTATCTACACAAAAAATTTGCTGATTTTGATAGACGTATAAATGCGATGTTTCGTGATACGTTTTAGTGAGCTGGGTCAGGTAAGGATGCCCGATTTCCTTGAGATCCAGGCTTTCGGAAACGAGATTGGCTTTTTGTAAAAACTCCAGTCCCAGCTTGTATTTGCCGTTGCTTGGATTCTTATCAATGTAGGAATATGCACATAAGGTATTGATAATTCCATATACGGTGCTGATATTCAAATTCAGTTTTTCACTGATTTCGCTAAGAGATAGATGAACATGAATAGAATCAAAACAATTAATAATATCAACGGCTCGCTTAATCGATTGGATCAAACGCGGGCTTTTTTCAGTCAAGTCAATACCCCCAAAAATAAGATGCGTAACATCGGTTTTATTTCCACAATAATCATATGTTCTTCTCTTTTTGCGATAATGTCAATATGGTTACGATATTAACTAATATGAAAATGCTATTAAACTCTTTTGCCAAATAATAAAATTGATGTTTTTTGCGCTTTGTAGTACATTATCAAGTGTATTATAAGGAGGCTTCTCATGTACGGACATAGACAAGATGATACTTTATACATCATGACTTACACATTAAATAGCGGTATCAAGGGCACAGTGCCTTTGTCTAATCAACAGATACAGGAATGGCTTGAGTGTTACAGAATCGGCAAGAAATTTGTAACCGAGATTGGCAAAGAGTACTTTGGGCTGCATGCGGAACTGGTGGCTGATTTTAAAGTTCATAATCAATATTCAAGCTATCAGGAAGTCATTATCCCGGTTCAACAGCCGGATACGGGCTTGAAAGAGTTGTCCCAAGCTTACAAATCAACAGAAACCTTGATCAAAGTAGATTGCAAATGCGGCACCTCCTATGTAACGGAATCTCCCTTTAAGCGGACCAAGTGGTACTGCACTAAATGCCGGGAAATTGTTTTTCTCGACAACAAAAAGGGAATGGTCGACACTTCCAGAGGCAAGGCTCATTTTATGACCAATAAGTATTTTGTGGAACGGGAAACAACTGGCGTATAAGCCGGTTGTTTTTTTGTGTATTATTGAATCATACTCGATAAAATGATAACGATAGTCAGGTGGTGAACGTCATCCGGGAACATCATACGAACGGCGCAAGGAATCGCATGAGCACGAACAGTGTGTACATAAACGAAACACTTCATCTGGAACAAATTATAGGTGACTTGCGGGTGATGGGCTATGTGGCCTTTCATCATCATCCGCAAATTACAGGTGAGCTTGAAGAGCTGAAAGAGCTGGAAGAACTGAAAAAGCAACTATTGTCGTTTTTTCAGCAGCGTCATGTATTATGGATCGAGCTTGACCCGTTGACGCAATATGCGGTGGTGAACAACATGGGGAAGGCCACGGTGCTAAAACTTATGGGTCGGAAAATGAACCCGCTGCGTGATCTGAGAGCGAACGCTGCTTTGGACGGGCAACCGCTTCACGAGTTGGATCGGGAAATAGAGCGGTTGAATCGGCTGGTTCACCTGTTGCGCTACACCCGTTTTTCTTAAGCGACAGCAGCCATGTAAAAAAGCATTCACGAAGCATGGTTGATCACATGCTGTGAATGCTTTTTTTTGCTAGCTTACACAGATTTCAAAAACTCCACAATGGTCAGCAGACCCTTATCGAAATTTTCTAAATTAAAATGCTCATTCGGCGCATGCAAGTTTTCATCCGGCAAGCCGAAGCCCATCAGTACGACTGGAGCGGTTAGCACACGGGAGAAGGTTTCCACAATTGGGATGGAGCCGCCGTCCTTGGTAAACAGGGCGCGTACACCGTATACCTTCTCAAAAGCATCCGCCGCCGCTTGCAGAAATGCGTGTGACGGGTCGATGTTAAAGGCGTTCGCTTTTTCACCCTGCTGGATGTCCAGTGTGGCACCCGTCGGAACATGGGCGCGCAGATGGCGCTCGATTTTGTCCAGAATGTCCTGCGGATTCTGGTTGGCAACCAGGCGGCACGTAATTTTCGCATGAGCTTCCTTCGGAATGACCGTCTTCGTGCCTTCACCCTGGAAGCCGCCATACACGCCGTTCAGCTCCAGCGTCGGACGTGCCCCGACACGCTCGACGAAGCTGAATCCTTCTTCGCCGTACAGGGAATCAAGCGCAAGATCCTTTTGCAACTTGCTCTCATTGAAATCTTGCTTCACGAACTCTGCTCTCATCTCCGCTGATAGTGGCGCGACATCGTCGTAGAAGCCGTCGATGCTGACGCGTCCCTTGTCGTCATGCAGCGTTGCCAGCAAGGACACTAGGGCATGCAGCGCGTTCGGCACACCGCCGCCAAAGGAGCCGGAATGCAGATCCGTATTGGCTGTGTGGATCGCAACTTCCAGTGAGCACAATCCGCGCAGACCTGTGCAAATGGCAGGCTTACCTTTTTCGATCAGGGAGGTGTCGGATACCAGTACAGCGTCGGCAGCCAGGCGGTCTGCGCCTGTTTGCAAAAATTCAAGCAGGTTCGGGCTGGACACTTCTTCCTCGCCTTCGATGCAAAATTTGATATTCAGCGGCAACTTGCCTTCCTGTTTCAAAATGGCTTCGACCGCCTTAATGTGCAAGAATACCTGACCCTTATCGTCTGTAGCTCCGCGCGCATACAGCTTTCCGTCGCGGATCGACGGCTCGAATGGTGGAGTTTCCCACAGATGAAGCGGGTCGACCGGTTGTACATCATAGTGACCGTAAACGAGGATCGTCGGTTTACCGGGTGCGTGCAGATAATCCGCATACACCAGCGGATGGCCTTTAGTCGGAATGATTTCAACGTTTTCCAATCCGGCAGATGTCAGTTTGGCAGCAAGCCAATCAGCTGCTTTGTTAATGTCTCCTTTATGCTCGGATAATGCGGAAATACTCGGAATGGACAACCATTCCTTCAGCTCATCAAGCTGCTGCTCTCTGACCTTTTCAAAATATGCAGAATAACTCATGATTTATGTATCCTCCTCTTTCAATGTGCATTTTTTTGCTATATCCTCCGAATCAAGGCCGTGGATAATATGTATAGTTTACTACGTTTTGCATCGAACGAAAAATCATGATGGTCGATGTGATAAAAAAAGACGATCTGCTCCGGTCCGTTTAGACCCGAACAGATCGCCCATCCAATAGCGGTAAAGCTACGCTCGAAGGTCCAGTTGACCCCCGAGATGAGGCTGTACGCTTTTTTCCATCATCTGGATCAGTGCTTGTCCCTGTTCACCAGCTTGATCCTTAGCCATACTCAATACCTTCACGCTTACTGCTTGCGCCAAGCTGGCCTGGCTCATACCCGTTGATAATGCTGCGATATCCATGTTTTCATTCCTCCTTTGTCGTGAAGACTCTTACTATTTATCGGTCAGAACTGTTATTTTATTTCATCCAATTGGAATTGTGCCAGCAAATCCTGGAGCTGTTCTGCCAGCCGGGTTAATTCTGCGGCAGAGGAACCGATCTCTTCCATGGAGGCGAGCTGTTCCTCTGCGGCTGCAGATACCGTCTCGGTATGGGATGCGGCTTCTTCGGCAATACGTGTAATTTCCTCCATACTTCCGACCACTGCACTTGTTCCTTGTGCTACTCCTGCTGTAGAAGCTGAGACGTTGTCGAGTTGCTTCGCCGATTTAACGATCGCTCTACGAATACGGGAGAAGGAGCGGCCGGACAGGTCAACCGAATTGATGCCTTCGCTTACGCGTTCTTTGGCAGATTCCATTGCGGTCAGGGCCTCGGATACGCCGTTTTGAATCCCTTGAATTTGCTCACGGATTTGTTGTGCCGAATGAGCGGAGTTTTCCGCCAGCTTGCGGACTTCAGTCGCTACGACAGCAAAGCCTTTACCATGCTCCCCGGCGCGTGCTGCTTCAATAGAAGCGTTCAGGGCAAGCAAATTGGTCTGGCTGGCGATTTCTGTAATGACGGTGACAATGGTTCCGATTCGCCCGGATCGTTCACTCAAAGCGCCGATAATCGCATCCAGCTCTTCCACTGTAGTACGAATGCCATCAATGGAAACGACACTATTGCCGATATGCTCACTGCCTGCATCCGACGCCTGAATGGCCTGAGAAGAGAACGTGGTCATTTCAGTCATGGCCTCGGTCATAGCCGCGATATCTGTTGACATGCCTGACACACGATCCTGATTTTCTTTGGCGCTGTTGGCCTGTCTCTCGCTGCCTGCGGCCACATCCTGAATGGCTTCGGTCACATGCTCAATCGCGCGGGTGGTTTGTTCTGCACCTGCGGCGAGCTCTTGCGAGGAGGCCGACAGATTGCCAGTCATGGCTTGGATTTCTCTGATCATGTTACGCAGGCTATCCACCGTTTTTTGAAAATATCTCGATAATTCGCCGATTTCATCTGTGCTGTTCGTAGCGACATTGATGGAAAGATTGCCTTGGCTGATAGCATCCATAGAATTACGCAATCTTTGGATCGGTTTGAGTATACTGCTGATTAGCCACAGCGCCAGCACACCGATGACGATAGCTGAAATGACCAGCACCACGATGGTCGTGATGAGGATCGGCTTGGCGGAAGCATTTGTTTCCGACTTGTCCATCGTTCCGGCAATTTTCCAGCCCGTCAGCGTATTGGTTTTAAAAATCAGGTTTTTAGATACGCCATTCAAATCGTAACCAAAGCTGCCTTCCTTGGAGGCAAACAGTTGCGGCAGTTTTTCCCCCAATTGGGTACTTCCGCTGACTTCTGTCGGGTGGGTAACGATGCGCTTAGTGTTATCCAATATCATGACATAACCTTGCTGCCCGATTTTTAAATTCGTAATTTCCTTTAAATTATTCAGGTTCAGGGAAAGACCGAGAACACCACTATTGTCAGGAAGCGTACGTGAAATATACACAACGGCGACCTTAGCCGTATTGAGTCCGACAGGGCTGATTACGGTTTGCCCGGGTTTCTCCATGGCCTGTTTGTACCAAGGACGCTCACGAGGATCGTTTGTGGAGCCTACGGCTTTGCCAATGATGAGTTTTCCTTCGGGAGTTCCTACGAACATATCGAGGGCTTCCGCATGCATTTTCAAATAGATTTGCAGCTCCGTCAGGAGTGCTGCATCTGCTTCTGGAGTGTTGTCACTGGCCGTCATCGTAGTAGCGTAATATTCGATATCTGCAATTTTGGCTTGAATCGTCTGGGTGACTGCGCGGTCGGCTGCGGTAACGCTAGTCGTCGCACTGTCCATTAATTGCTGGTCTGTCTGGTTATACGCTGCCTGATAAGAAAAAGAGCTGACAATAATGCTAGGAACAAGCATGACCAGCAGGAATGCTGCTGTCAATTTTTTGCGAAGCGTTAAAGTTTTCAGTCGTTTCAGTTGTTTCATCAAACCCCCTGCTTTCTATGTACATTTCAATTCCAAAATTTATATTGTATGTATTTACTATCGGCTATTTTAAGCGGATTTGATAGATTTATTGCTAATTTGTCCAAGTCGGCAAAGATTTTTTTGCATAGCATGGAGTATCTTGCAATTTGGAGGGATAAGCAATGGGCTTTTTTCTGGATATGAGGAGTTCAACAAATTCATCAAAAACAGGTGAGGGTCCCGATATCCAGTTGGGTCCTGAACCGGAGCGGTTCGGCCTGATTGGGCTGCGAACCTATCTCGTACCGGGTCCGATAGTGACCTTTAGCGGTTCCATCGGTCTGATCGGTGAGCTTGGTGATACGTATGCGATTGAAATCGTGCGTGGTGCCGAATACGATCCGAACGATGTTATTTATCGGGCAGAGGGTGTACTTGGCGTTACAGGAGCCACTGAAACGCAAGCTTTTAATGCACAGAATCTTTCCGCGCCATGGGCGATACAAACGGTGTATTCCTCTTATATTTCCGGGGTATCGACGACCGTACGTAACGGTCCGGAGGTATTTACTGGCATCGCTTCGACTCCTTTTTTCTAAATATATCAGACGAGTATTTACTTAATTAAGAGCTCGCCGCAACACCCAGGATACAAATATCCTGGGTGTTGTTTGCTGTAAGCTCATCAGTTCCGGCTCCTAGAATCGGAGCGTCTCGTCCCATGTGACCGATTCTCCATATTCTGCTTCCCGGATTCTAATTCTTTAAAATCTCTCGCAAATACCCTGTCAACTCATCTGCCGCTTTGGTATGGGAGGGGAGCCCGGGATGGCTGCGAGACCCTATCGTTTCTTCCGTCGTGTTCGGCAGTTGGAATACGGACACATTCCGATCCCTCGTTCTTTTCTTGTACGCGTCTACCGCCCGGTAGATCGCTGGCATCATCGGAGTGCCAAGCATCCCATAGGCCCACACAATATGGGCAGCAGGATTACAGGTCCGAAGCTTGGCAAGAAAATTTGTGATAGCGTTTTCAAAAGATTGTAAATCTTCTTCATTGAATGAACCATCCTCGTTTAAGCGTTGCTTGTACACTTTCCCACTTACGGGGTCCGTCCATGCAGGAGAATAAAAGGCTCCCCCGTCATTAGTCCCCAAATTCACCACGACCACGTCCGGCTGCCATGAGGTAAAATCATGATCGGAAAATGCCCCTAATGCTTCATTTTTCTCCCCAGTGAGCACACCACATACCTGCTCATAATATGCCGGAATGTTCGCATGCGGATTATTATCCCAGCTTGTTAGGACACCCCATCCGCTTTGTGATAACACTCGGTAGTCCGCATTCAGTGCTTCGGCTGTTATGGCTGTATAATTGCGTAGTGCCGTGAACAGCATGGGGACCCAGTCTGTCTCCTCCTTCGCTCCAATCGTTCCTTCTCCCGAGGTAATGCTGTCACCGATAAATTCCACCTTGTGGGGCTTATCGGTGACTGGCAGCAATTCTCCGTCAACCCTCAGGGCATGAATTTGCAGCAAGCAGCGCGAGTCCGAACTCATAGGCTGGACATCCTTGACCACCCGGACACTTTTAACCATGTTAGGATTCATACCTCTCAAAATACAAATCCAATGCCGTCCTGCGGTTACCATCAGGCGACTCATTGGGGCACCATTGATGACAATACTGATCCATTGCTCGTACACCTGGTAATCGGCCTCCATTTCAATCCACAGCTCCGAGCCTTTGATATTTAATTCAATGCCGCTGCCTGTCCAAAACAGAGTTAGTGGTGCAAGTGTTTTCGTAGTTCGACCATGAACCTTTACATGCTTTGCTTTTGTAAGTGGATATGTCTTCAATTTCTTGTTAGGTGTCATTTCCAATATCCTCCTTATAATCTCCAAATTTAACTCTAGTTTCTATAATATTGTAAAATAAGTGACAGGAAATCTCAAAGTCTATTTTTAAGCAAATAAGATTTCAAGGCTTTATATGGATATTCCATGCGACCACGGACTTTAGGACGGTTTGTGATAGCCAAAAGCACCAGCAAATCTTGAATTTGCTGGTGCTTTTTTGATATGAGAAGCAGAGGCTATCCATTAATTCGCTTTGCCAAACATTACGATATTAATTGCCTTGCCGAAGTCTATACCTACTTTGCCAGTTAGTTCTGCCGTTTTTTGCGCCAGTACGACCGCATTGACCCCGCAGGAGAATAGCGCAATATCAAAGTCATCTTTATGCGCTGCGATCCACTGGAGCGTTTTATCCATTTGTTCATATTGATGAAATGCAAGCGTGTGCGGGATATGCAGCTGATACGGCTCGGCTTCAAGGACGGGCTTCACTTCGGCGGCTGTACGGGTGACGAACAGGATGCGCCGATTTTTCAGCATGTCCCAGAAAGCGGGTGTCTCAGCCAAATATCGGTTCAGGCAGGCATGGCAGGTCAGCGCAGGAGAGAGGCCGTAATGGTTAAAAACCTGGTCGGTCAGCTCCCGCTTCATATAGGACGGTGCTTTGATAGATTCGTCATCATAAGGCAGGATGCCAGCAATGTCGGCTTTGCGTACCGCCTCGGCCACCGCATCTCGCAATTCCGTATTCGGTAGAAACAATCCTTTTTGCCCGAGATTGGCTTTGACTGCCCAACGTTCCTGCAACACCTTTTCCATCGGCCAGACGGTATCCTGAGACAAAATCAAATTTTCACCATCCCCAATCCGAATGAGCGAGAAGGGCTGCTGTTGATCCAGTGCCAACTTCAAATGATTCAGTACCTCGTCAATCTCCAGATACTTTGGCTTAGTCATATCATGCTTCCTCCCTGTCTATCCTTCTTCTTCAGCTTTTAGAAGGGTGCAAAAAACTCTGTATTCTATCATATGTCGAAAGCGGCAAGGTTTTTGTATGATCGGCTATTCTTTTTGGATTCTACCTATTTATTGAAAGAGTTGATGTATTTGTACGTGCCGTTTCCCCGGCGGTTCCATAACTTGTGAAGAGACGGTTGAAAGGGAGGAAGATGAATGAATCGCAAGATTGTCATAGAGATTAATTTTAATAACTACGGGATGAATCCCAATCGGCTGACACGGGAGTGGATCAGCGAGCGGCTGGATGTATTCAGAACCTTTACGCTGCGCAGCTTGCTCAGTCAGACGAATGCGGATTTCTTGTCTGTTGTCAAGCTGGCGGGCGGATGCAGTGACTTTGTGGAGGATGAATTAGCCAAGCGTGAGCCGATTCCCGACCATATCCGCTTTGGCACGAGCATCGAAAGCAAGCGCCGCATTAATGCGTATATCGAAGCTGCGGACGAACTGCTTATTGCGCGAATTGATTCCGACGATTTGTATCATCAATCGTTTGTACAACAGTTGCATGATTACGAATTTCAGCCGGATACGGTCGCGTTGGTGAACCAGATGGGTTACCTGTGGGATGCCGTAGATGGTCAGATGGCACCGGTATTTCACCGTTCGCCCTCCTTTTATGTGTTCCGCTATCAAGCAAAGGATTTTCTGGATGATTATCGTATTGTCATTCCCGGCAAGGGCACGCATGGATATGTAACGGAGCTGCCGCATGAGGTGATTCTGTATCGCAACTACGTGAACGTCATACACGCCGCTAATACCTCGGTAAAAAAAGTGCCAGTGAAGGATCGGCTGACAGAGGATGACATGAAGGCTGTGCTGGCTGAATTTTTGGGAACGGGCACTGCCAATTTGTAACGGTCAGGAGGAGATTATATTGTTCAAAGGAAAAAAACTGCTGGTGACCGGAGGGACGGGATCTTGGGGGCAACGTCTGACGGAGGAATTGCTCAAGGAAGGGCCAGCGGAAATTCGTGTTTTTTCACGTGGTGAATTTGCACAGATTGCAATGCAGCGTCAATTCCAGTCTGATCCCCGGTTGAATTTCGTTATTGGTGATATTCGGGATCTACAAGCATTGCAAGAGGCATGTCGCGGGGTGGACTATGTGTTCCATCTGGCGGCGTTGAAGCATGTACCTGTATGCGAGAGACAGCCGGAAGAGGCTTTCAAGACGAATGTACATGGTACGCAAAATGTAATTCGGGCCAGTATTGAGCAGGGAGTCACCAAGGTTATTGATGTCTCTACCGACAAGGCAGTAGACCCGGTGAATGTATATGGCATGACGAAGGCGATTGGCGAAAGACTGATGATTCGTGCCAACGATCTGAGCGAGCGCACCCGTTTTGTGTGTATTCGCGGCGGCAATGTGCTGGGTACAAGCGGAAGTGTTGTGCCGTTGTTCAATCGCCAGATCGCGGAAGGGCAGGATTTGACGCTGACCAGTCCTGATATGACCCGTTTTTTCCTCACGCTTGGTGAGGCTATTGGCTTGCTGCTGAAGGCTTCTGTGGCGGCGATTGGTGGAGAGACGCTGGTTATGAAAATGAAGGGCTGCAACATTGCAGATCTGGCGGAAGTGATGAAGGAGCAGGCGGGCCAGCCTGCCTTGAAAGTAAAAGAAATCGGCATACGCGGTGGGGAAAAGCTGCATGAGGTGCTGATTTCTCCTTATGAGGTGCCGCACACGTACCGCTATGATGATCGTTATTTTGTCATTCTCCCACAGCAGGCAAACAAGCGATTACTGAGCCAGTATGGTGGGCTGGAGCGGGTGAGCTTTGATCAATATCGCTCGGACGATGAGTTAATGGACCGCACAGGAATTGCTGAGCTATTGCGAGGCATGGAGTAACGATGAAAGAGGTGGGTATTTTGCAACTTATAGAAAAAATAAGTAAAGGCACGGTAAAGGTTGCGGTAATCGGCCTCGGTTACGTGGGATTGCCGATGGCTGTGGAAATGGCACGAGCCGGTTACGACGTGTACGGTGTGGATTCCGATCCGGTCAAAGTAGCCAAGCTGCTTCAAGGACAATCGTACATCATAGATATCGGAGATGATGCGTTGGAGGGTCTGATCGGGCATAGGCTGCATCCGGTTACGGATATCAAAGTGCTGGAGCATTCGGATATCGTCGTCATCTGCGTGCCTACGCCACTGACGGATGAGCATCAGCCGGATACGTCCTATATTGAAACGGCTATCGACCAGGCTATTCCCCATTTGCGTAAACAGACGCTGCTGATTTTGGAAAGTACCACGTATCCGGGAACAACGGAGGAACTGATCCGCCCGGTGATTGAACAGCGCAGGGGCTGGACGGTAGGTCAGGATTTTTATGTGTGTTTTTCACCGGAGCGCGTCGATCCGGGCAGTGTTCATTTTAACATTCGGAACACGCCCAAGGTGATTGGCGGCTGTACGCCGGATTGCCTGGCAGCAGGAGTAGCCTTTTACGGCTCCTTTCTGGAGCAAATGGTTCCGGTCAGCTCGACAACAGTCGCGGAAGCTGCGAAGCTGTTCGAGAATACGTTTCGCAGTGTCAACATCGGGATGGTCAATGAGCTCACAGCGGCCTGTGAGAAAATTGGCATCAATATATGGGAGGTGCTGGATGCGGCAGCAACGAAGCCCTTCGGCTATATGCCGTTCTATCCGGGACCTGGCATCGGGGGTCACTGTATTCCGGTCGATCCGCTGTATTTGTCATGGAAATCCGAGCAGCATGGGCTTGAGCTGGAATTTGTGGATTTGGCAGATCGTATGAATCGGCGTATGCCGTTGTATATTGCAGAGCGCATTGAATCCCTGCTTGCCCAGAAAGGTAAAGCCGTGAACCAGTCCGAGATCGTTCTGGTTGGCGTAGCCTACAAAAAAGACATTGATGATGTCCGGGAATCACCCGCCCTTGTCCTGTTTGAGCGCTTAAAGGAAATGGGTGCTTCGGTGAGCTTCACCGACCCATATGTAAAGAGCTTTAAGCTTAATGGCAAGGTCATTCCATCTCGTGTGGCGGATACCCGTCTGTGGGAAAGTGCAGATATCGTCGTGATCACGACGGATCATTCGGTGCTGGACTACCAGCAGTTGGTGGACCATGCCCCGCTGGTGTTCGATACACGCAACGCGACGGTGCATTGCACAGGTGGTCATGTCGTGATACTGGGGAATCCCGGTGCTGGAGGGGGCGCCGCTGGTGGCTAACCGTGATCAGGTAAATGAGCGCTATTACGGGCAGATTAACTCGGAGGAATCTCATGAGGCTACCCGTAACAGAATCCACTGGATTTGCCGCCATGTGCAGGGTCATACTGTGCTGGATGCTGGATGTAGTCAGGGGATCACGTCCATTTTGCTCGGGCGGGAAGGTTTTGAGGTAACGGCCATTGATTTGGAAGAGGGCAGCATTTCATATGCAAAAAAAGAACTTCGTCAGGAATCTGCACCTGTTCGTGGAAGAGTTCATTTTCAGTTAAAAGATATTTCTCAATTCGAACGTCCGCCCGGCGGATTTGACACGATTATTTTAGGTGAGATTTTGGAGCATTACGCACACCCTCATACATTGCTTGCACAAGCCTACCGTTTGCTTCATAAAAAAGGGACGCTCGTCCTTTCTGTACCCTACGGATACCATCCGTTTCACGATCACAAGCGGACCTATTATGCCGGGAGCCTGTCCCGTGTGCTATATCCTTATTTTGATGAACAAGCGCTGGAAGTGCATCACAAATATTTGTGCTTCGCAGGCCGCAAAAAATCGAAAGATATGCGCGAAGTCAATCCGGGGGCAGAGCATTTGGCCCGCTGGATGGAGCTAGACGAGGAACAATTCCGGCTGGTGGAGCAGCAGCATGTTCGCAAAATGAATCAGCGCAAGGCAGCGCTCGACAAGGCGGTACAGCGAATCCGGCATATGGAGGAACGGGCTTTGCCAGCGGAGAGGACTGCACGTCCTGAACAGGCAGGCAAGGCGCAGAGTGAAGGGAAAGGTGCATATACTGATGGCGGGTCTACTGGGAAATAGACCGGGAATACAGCCAACGGTAAAGGGGATGGGTTGAAGTCATGACGACGGAAATGCCCAAGACGCATAGCTGTAGCGCGGAAGGCTCCATAACTAAACCTCCCGTCACAATCAGCTTGTGTATGATTGTGAAAAACGAGGAGCAGACGCTTGCCCGCTGTCTGGATTCGGTGGCGGACCTGATGGATGAAATCATCATCGTGGACACAGGCTCCACGGATCAGACGAAGACCATTGCAGCCCGTTATACGGATCGGGTGTATACATTCGATTGGAACGACGATTTTGCCTTCGCCCGCAACGAATCGTTCGACAAGGCGACCTGTTCCTATATCCTGTGGCTGGATGCGGACGATGTGCTGCTGGAGCCGGATCGGGAGCGTATGTGTTCGTTGAAGCGGCGTTTGTCTGCGGACATCGACGCGGTGGTGATGCCACTCCATCTGGCGGAAGGTGAGCAGGGTGAGCCGTTGTTCACCTCGCGCCGTATCCGTCTCGTGAAGCGGGAGCGGCTATACCGCTGGGAAGGGCGTCTGCATGAGGATCTGGTGATATCAGAAGGGCGAATCGTTCATTCCGATGTGGCTGTAACACACCGCCGCATGGAAGATCACTCGCTCCGCAATCAACATATTCTTGCCCGCTGGATCAGAGAAAGCGGCAAGGTGGAGGGGCGTCTACTATATTTTCACGCAAACGAGTGCTTTGATCGTAAGGAATATGCCGAGGCGGCAGAGGCGTTCAATCGCCTGCTGGGAGAGCCGAGCGGCTACCGGGAAGACCGGATTACGGCTTGCGTACGGTTGGCGGAATGCTATCTTCATCTCGGGGAGCCGGAGCAACAACTGGATAGTCTGCTGCGCTCCTTCCGATATGATGTGCCGCAAGCGGACCTGTGCTGCATGATTGGTGACTGGTTTTTCACACGAAAAGAGTGGAGCACAGCCACCTACTGGTACGAAAAAGCACTGGAGCAGCAGGGCGTATCTGGTTTGAGAGCTGTTCCGCTGCCCTGCTACTCTTGGCTGCCGCATGTACGACTTAGCCATTGCTGTGCCAATCTGGGCAAGCTGGACGCTTCATATGAGCATAACCAAAAAGCTTTGCAATACTTGCCTGAGGACCCGCATTTGCTGGATAACGAACGCAAGCTCAGGAGTGCTATTCACAACCTTTCATCCTCAGCCCGTCCTTCAAAATAGTTCAAGCTGTTCCGGTCCATTGTCCTCTTCCGGTGGCTTGCGGGGTGGAAAAGGCTTAGGCTCCATGCCGAGCATGTTCATGAGCTGCTTGGCGTTAGCGGCGGCATCTCCACCTGAGTTGTTGTTGAAAATAACGCACACCTCGCGGCTTTGCTGCTCCAGCTCCAGCAAACGGTCCTTCCATTCGGCCAGCTCGCTCTCATTATACCGATACAGATAACGAACCTCTCGCCAGTTGGGTGCGGAGCTTTGATTCCAGCCGGACACATTCCGTCCGTGGAGACGTACCACTGTCATATTGCTGTCCGTAGCCTGTGGTACAATCGGCACGGACCCCAATCCCGCCTGCGGCTCGTCGCATACGCTGTGTATCCAGCCTTCCTCACGCATAAATGCCAGCGTTTGCTTTCGAAACTCGGGTGTGAACCAGCTTTGATTTCTGAATTCAAGTACGGATGGGACATCTCCCATCCTTTTTTTCGTGTCGCGCAGCACGGCGACGTTCTCACGTGTACAGTCGAACCAGGGCGGGTACTGGAACAGCACAGCCTTGAGCTTGCCTGCTTCGCGGAGAGGCTGTATGGATGTGTGCAATGCTTCGTACATGGCATCAGTTGTTTTGAAATAAGGCTGTTTGCCGCGCGTATGCCCGGTCATGCCCTGATAGGCTTTGACAAGAAATGAAAACGAGTCAGGGGTTTCGGTCACCCAGCGTGCCATACGATCCGTGGGCTGTACGGCATAAAAAGAACTATCCATCTCCACCACTGAAAAATGGCTTCCATAGACGCTTAATTTTTGATTGGCTTTGGTGCCGACCGGATACAGATCATCGTGATCGCCCCAACCGGTCAGTCCGATTTGAATCATAACGTTGCCGCTCCTTTCCTTCATAAATACCGTCAAAAGGCGTTCCCATGATTCATTTTAATGATAAAATGGGGTGAATCGCATGAAGCTGGTATGAAGTTCCTATGAATATTTAAGCTTAAATATGGTTATTGTAACATGTTGCTTAATCGTAATGTTTTTGAGTTTCCAGTTTGAAAAAGCTAATATAGTATGTAATAGAGCGAAATGAGTTCATGGAGGAGAAACAATATGGCAGAATGGTATGAGCAGAGCTTTGGGGAAGATTACTTATTAGTATACAAGCATCGCGACTTTCAGGGAGCCTATCATGAAGTACAGAAAATGATCTCTTGGCTCAAATTGCCGCAGGGCTCCAGCGTATTGGACTTGTGCTGTGGTATGGGACGTCATTCTCTTGCGCTCGCGGATGCGGGCTATAAGGTAACGGGTGTGGATTTGTCCGGTGTGCTGCTGCGTGAGGCACATGCTGCCGATCCCGAAGGACGGGTTAGCTGGCATCAGGGCGATATGAGAGAGGTGCCGCTGGAGGAGAGTTTTGATGCGGTGGTGAATTTGTTTACTTCCTTTGGTTACTTTGAGGAGGATGCGGAGCAGCTTAAAGTATTAAAAGAAATTTATCGGTTGTTGAAGCCGGGCGGACGTTTTATTATAGATTATTTGAATCCTGCGTACGTAGCCGCTCATCTGGTGCCGCATTCGTCACGGGAGGATGAAGGAAATCAGATTGAGGAGCATCGGGTTATCGAGGACGGATTTGTGAAAAAACAGATTGCCATTCGTTCCATCGCTTCTGTTTCGGCTTCTGATGGCGGTGCTGCTGGTCAGGATACAACTGTAGCGGGTGAAGAGCCTGTACGTGTGTATCATGAACGCGTCAAGCTGTACCCATATGAAAAATTCCGTGCTTTGCTGGAGGAAGCCGGACTGTCTGTAGAGCAGGTACATGGAAGCTATAACGAAGATAAATATATTGAAAATGCATCGCCCCGAATGATTTTTGTCGGTGTGCGTACTTGATACGGAAAGGCGGTTGGGAAGCCATGAAGATGCCGGAGCTGACCCCGTGTGAACGGATCGACGGAGGCTTTCAGGTCAAAATATCCATGTCCTTTCCGCTGCGCTGGGTGAACAGCTATGTGCTGAAGGGGCAAGACGGATTTACAATCGTAGACCCCGGCCCGCGCAGTACGGATACGGAGGAAGAATGGGCGCATGTCTTTCAGGAGCTGGGGATGTCCTTTGGTGATATCTCGGACATTGTCGTGACTCATCATCACCCGGATCATTATGGTTTGGCGGGCTGGATGCAGCAGCAAAGTCAGGCTCGTGTACATATGTCAGCGCGAAGCCATAAGGAAGCGATGATGATGTGGGGCCAGCCAGATTCACAAGCGGATATCTCTGTGCCGATGGAGCAGAGGCTGCCAAGCTTTTTTGTCCGTCACGGCTTTCCTGTGGAGCAGGTATCGGCCTTGGAACTGCACATGCAGCAGGCTCATCTGCAAGTGAATCCACAGCCTGATATCACCGTTATTCCTGTCGGGGAGGATGCCTGTCTGGAATTGGGTGGGCGTGGCTGGCTGCCCATTGAGACAGGGGGGCATGCGCCCGGACATGTCTCTTTGTATGAGCCGAATAGCGGCGTTATTCTGTGCGGTGATGCGGTTTTGCCAAGGATTTCGCCTAATATCAGTCTGCTGCCGGGAAGTGCCCCCCAGCCCTTGCAGTCTTTTTTGAATGGTTTGCAGCGGCTTGGCGAGCTGGAGGTAGCGTGGGCATATCCGGGGCACCGTAACCCGTTTGGTTATTTTCGTGAACGGACGCAGGCGCTGCTGGAGCATCATGAAGAACGGCTGGACAAGTTCCATGAGTTGATCCAGCCAGAGGGCAGTACAGCCTATGAGCTGTGTATCGCTGTATTTAGTGACAAACTGGGGATTCATCAGCTACGGTTTGCCATGTCCGAGACACTGGCCCATCTGGTGGAACTGGAGCGACGCGGTCGGGCCTCTATAAGCGAGACGAACCCTATCTCACGTTTCTACCCGCTTCGCGGAAAGTAATGGAGGAAAGTAATAGAAGGACAACGGCATCCGTGCCGGGAAAGAGGCTTTTATGAATTTGCTGCTACTGGGGGCTACCGGACGTGTGGGGCGTTTTATTCTGGAATATGCATTAGCGGACGGTCATACTGTTACAGCTCTTGTTCGTTCACCGGACAAGCTGGAGGATTACATATTAAGATATGGGACGCTACTCCAGATCGTACAAGGAGATGCCACCAACGCTGAGGATGTAGCGCAAGCGCTGGGGGGTGGAACGACGGCTGTCATCAGCGCGCTGAATACGGATGGAACCACGACCTTATCCGTGAATATCCGTTTGCTGATCCGGCTTATGCAGGAGCAGTCCGTTCCCCGGCTCATTACAGTGGGGACGGCAGGGATTTTACAGAGCCGGACAGAGCCGGGTTTGTATCGGTATGAATCCTCCGAGCCCCGGCGGCGCAGCACCCGTGCGGCTGAGGAACACCGCCGGGTGTACGAACTGCTGCGAGATTCGGCGCTGGACTGGACGATAGTCTGCTCGACATGGCTGCCGGACGGAGCGCGGACGGGCATATATCGCGTGGAAAAGGATATGCTGCCCGAGGGCGGCACACAAATTACGACCGCTGACACGGCCGATTTTACCTATCGTCAGTTGAGTAGCAGCGATTTTATACACACACGGGTAGGCATTGCCTATTGATGCTGTAGCGAGTTTAATATTTGACAAAAATTCAGAATTAGAATACTATGATTCTTGTTGGTAACGTTGTTTCCGAAAAGATCACGTTCAAACTCTATGTTAAAAATAGTAAGGAAGTGCATTAAAAAATGTCCGAGCCATCGCATCCCTATAAAACCTATTCGGAAGTGAAGCTACAGCAGCAGCAAATGCTACGTAAAAATGTCATTGATGCGGCATGTATCCTTCTTGCGGAAGAAGGGCCAGAGGCTGTGACTGTACGACGAGTTGCCCAGAAATTAAGCTGTTCCACCAAGATTATTTACAGTATTTTCGGCAGCAAGGATGGTCTCGCCAATGAGATGTACCTGGATGGATGTCGGCTATTGGCCGAAACCTTTCAACAAGTTCCAAGCACCGATAACGTACTCGCTGATCTGGAAGCTCTAAGCTGGGCGTATTGGCAATTTGCACAGCTTCATTCAGCCTATTACAAAATGATGTTTGGCGGGGCTTTATCTGATTTTAAACCGGATGAACAGAGTCTGGAGGGCACGACTACAGCCCTATCTCGAATTCTGGAAACCGTCATACACGCTATGGAGCAGGGTGAACTGGAAGAACATGATCCGCTGCTGGTTGTCCGTATGTTTTGGTCTGCTTTACATGGAGTCATACATCTTCAGTTTGCAGGTCATTTTTCAGATGTAGATATGGCTCAAGGGGTGTATGTATTTACACTGAAGAATATGCTCGCAGCATTTAAAACATCCTCATCCCAATCTTAAGATATAAGGTGTACTGAGGTCGTCATAATAGGTGACTTCGGTTCATTTTGGAACAATGGTAACAATGTTTCTTAAATAAAACAACGATACTATGGAGGTTCATAATCATGTTTATGTACGCAAACAAAACAGCTCTGATCACAGGTGCATCATCCGGTATTGGCGAAGCCTTTGCCTATTCGCTGGCAGCTCAAAAATGCAATCTCATTTTGGTTGCACGTAATGAAACGAAGTTGAAGGCGTTGGCTAAAGAGCTTTCTGCTAAATACAGTGTAAAGACAACAGTCATCGCACTTGATCTTTCTGTGATAGGAGCACCGCAAACATTACATCAGGAGGTTCAAAAACATCATCTAAAGGTGGATCTCTTGATTAACAATGCCGGTTTTGCCACCTATGGATACTTTGAGCAGGTTTCAGGAGAACGGCAGCATGAGGAAGTCATGCTCAATGTGGCTGCTTTAGTCGATATCACACATGCATTTATGCCTGATTTATTGCGTAACCGGGATGGCGGATTAATCAATGTGGCTTCCACAGCCGCATTCCAGCCCGATCCGTATATGGCGGTGTATGGAGCAACTAAAGCATTTGTGCTTTCTTTTACTGAAGCGCTATGGGCAGAAAATCGGAAACGGGGGCTTAAAGTTCTGGCCCTTTGCCCAGGCTCAACAGAAACGCCGTTTTTTGATATTGTTGGCGCAAGTGAAGCGTCAATTGGAATTAGGGAAACTCCCCAAACCGTTGTGAAGAACGCGCTGAGAGCATTTGAAAAGGGGCGTAGTCACATCATTTCCGGTCGCCAAAACTATTGGGTAGCTCAGGTGTCCCGGTTCTTCTCTCGCCAATCCACGCTGGGAATTGTAGAACGTGCACTGCGCCCACAAAATAAAATTTAGATTGTATAAATCACATTAGTTTTCCCCATGCGCCGGGTCTGATCGCTTCTCATTTGAAGATCAGACCTGGCATTTCTGCTTACATACATGTCAAGCGCACAGACGCTACTCCAGCCCTCTGGAATATAGTAAAATCCCATTCCACAGCGGAAGTGCCTGATCATAATCGTCAGCCTTCATGGTGCGGAATGTATTTCCTTCGGTCACGTTTGCCATGTCTTGTTCTCCTCTTACCCTGCATATATCTATTCTATTCTAACCGTCGTTTTCTAACGTGTCGTTAATTAACGAGTCGTATCCGGGGCGCTTTCCTCCCCAAGCTCCTGCTCGCGTTCTGCCTGCTTGCGATGCGCGATACGACTACTGGCCGAAGCAGCGATGGCCCCTACAATATCGTCCAGAAACGTATGGATCGGCCCCAGACTTTTATCGTTCAGTCGTTCCAGCACACCTGGTTTAAGCTTGTCGACATAACCGTAATTCGTAAATCCAATGCTGCCGTATACATTCACAATGGAAAAAGCCAAAATTTCATCCACTCCGTATAGCCCTTCATCATTTTCAATCATATCCTGCAATGGGGGAAGGAGAGCGCCTTGCTCGGCAAGGATATCCAGTTGGATGCCTGTGAGCACCGCATTTTGAACTTCGCGCTTCATCAGCACCTTTTCCACATTCTCCATACATTCTTCCATCGTTAAATTCGGATAATATTTATTTTGTAAAAGCATGACCAGCTCTGCGATCTCTGTAATGTTTACACCACGCTTGTGCAGCCATTCGCGGGTCGCATCGGCTACTTTTTTACTGTTCAGGCTATAAGGCACTTTTTTCTTGTCCATAAAGTTGAAGTTTCCCTCCTCGTATTCGTTCCTGATTTCTACTGCAATTATGACCAGTGTGTCCAGTCGGCTGAAAAAGTAGTTATTTTTTACGCGAGGCTCGTATACATATTAGTACAATCTGTACAAAATTGTTAGGGAGGAACTTCATTTATGAACATAAAACATCCATTGCGCGTAACGTCTGTAGTAGGGCTGCTGTCCCTGCCGTTGTTGTTGTCCGGATGCAGTCTTTTCGGCAATGAATCGGCATCTATTGATCCCCCGCCATCCACGACGGAGCAGTCCATGATTAAGGCGGTGACAGGAAAAGCTCCCGTCAGCACCGGACAGTTGAGAGCTGTATTTTTACAGGATCATAACGGTCTACTGGCTCCGGTATCCTTGCCGATTGCTACAGGTGATGTGCAGGCGGATGCCAAGTCGGCGCTGGAAACGCTGGTTGAGGGCGGACCGTATGCCGGGTTATTGCCAGAAGGCTTTAAGGGCGTGCTGCCACAAGGTACGGAAGTGAAGAGTGTGACGGTGGACAAGAATAACAAGCTGGCAGTCGTCGAATTCAACAAATCGTTCGGCAGCTACAAGCCACAGGAAGAACGCAAATTAATGGAGAGCCTGACCTGGACCCTGACTGACCGTCCCGATATTCAAAGCGTACAAATTTGGGTGGATGGCAAAAAGCTGAATGAAATGCCTGTTGGCGGCACACCGCTGGATCATCCTTTGACCCGTGCAGTAGGCATTAATCTGGAGGTAGGTCATGGCGTAACGCCTTTGGATTCCAGTCCGGTCACAGTATATTTTTCATCATCTTCTCCTGCCGGAGTTCAATACTATGTGCCTGTAACACGGTTGGTCAGCCCGGAAAAAGATCGTGTTCAGTCCGCGCTGCATCAGTTGATCCAGGGTCCGCAGACCAAGGACGGATTACAGGAAGTCATGACAGGGGAGACGGCTCTGAAATCTGTGGAACGCTCCAAAGATAACGTGATTACGGTATCGCTCTCGGATGACATGTTTGCCAAGGGAGAAGCGGTGCCTGCCGAGTTTTTGGAATCGGTCGTGCTGACGGCGGCAGATAATTCAGAGGATGCGGTTAAAACTAAAATTCGAATTGAGCTGAACGGTGAAAAAAGCGTGATTGGACAAAATAATCAGAATTATGGAGAGCCTGTAGCCAAGCCACAGCATATTAACGAAATTCCTCTTTAAGGGCGGCGAATCGTCCTTGGGGTGCTTTTGCCTGCACACTTTGGTAGAATAAATGTATAAGAACAGGTTGCATACGACGTAGGAGGAAAAAGCATGAGTAGATCTAACGGACGAAACGGTGATGAGCTGCGCCCGATGAAATTGACAGCAGGAGTAAATAAGTATGCGGAAGGCTCTGTTTTTATAGAGGTTGGCGAGACGAAAGTCATCTGTACGGCTACCGTGGAAGAACGCGTTCCACCCTTTATGAAGGGACAAGGGAAGGGCTGGGTAACGGCAGAGTATTCCATGCTTCCGAGGGCGACCCATACGCGTAATCAGCGAGAAGCTGCACGTGGGAAGCTGACAGGCCGGACGATGGAAATTCAACGTCTGATCGGAAGAGCGCTGCGTTCGGTTGTGAATTTGCAGGCGCTGGGTGAGCGGACAATTACGCTCGACTGTGACGTGATTCAGGCGGATGGCGGCACACGCACGACCTCAATTACCGGTTCTTTCGTAGCGCTGGCGATTGCTGTAAATAAAATTGCAGTCCAGCACAAGCTGCCTGTTTTTCCAATTACCGATTTTCTGGCATCCGTCAGCGTGGGGGTTGTTGGTGGCAAAGCGCTGCTGGATTTGAACTATGAAGAGGATTCCAAGGCCAAGGTAGACATGAACCTCGTGATGACGGGTGGCGGCAAGTATGTCGAGCTGCAAGGTACGGGTGAAGAAAGTCCGTTCGACCGTCAAGAGCTGGATCAACTGCTCAGTTTGGGTGAACAAGGAATTCTGCAAATGATCGAGCGTCAAAAAGAAGTGCTCGGCCCGATTGCAGACAAAATTGGAGCAGGACGTGCGGGGGCTGGGGCCTGATGCTGTTGGAGGGTCCGGTTGTTATTGTCGCTACGAAGAATAAAGGGAAAGTGCGGGAGTTCGCACATGCCTTTGCTCCGTTTGGCAAGGAAGTCAAAAGTATGTACGACTATCCTGACATCCCTGATGTCGTTGAAGATGGTAAAACCTTTGCCGAGAATGCTTTGAAAAAGGCCAAAGCGGTCGGAGATGTGCTCGGATTGCCTGTGCTGGCTGATGATTCCGGCCTGTGCGTGGATTTGCTGGACGGTGCGCCGGGCGTATACTCGGCCCGTTATGCCGGAGAAGGCGCCAGCGATCACGAAAACAATATCAAGCTGCTCGACGTTCTGGAATCGAAGCAGCTTGGTGATGATACCGGACAGCCTTTGCTAAGCCCGGCTCAATTCGTCTGCACCTTGATTCTGTATAATCCGCAGACAGGGGAGACCTTGGAATCGACTGGCTCGGTGGAGGGCTGGATTACAACGGAAACCGCAGGCAGCGGGGGATTTGGTTATGACCCGTTGTTTTATTTGCCGGAGTTTGAAAAGACGATGGCTGAGCTTACGCTGGAACAAAAGCAAGCCATTAGCCACCGTGGTGTAGCATTGCGTGACTTGGCGAAAAAGCTTGGGAATCCGCAGGCATAGTTTGATATAAGTAACAGGCCAGACACATAACGATCAAAAGGCTATCCGCCAGCCATGAGCTGCGGATAGCCTTTTTGACATTCACTATTTTCCGTCGCTATTTCCCGTATACGACGAACCAATCGCCGTTCTATGCCTCGAAGCTTGCTACTTTAGCTATTGACTAACGCTTACCGAATCGCTACCTTGTAAGTGCGCAGCCAGTTATCCACTTGAGCCAAATACGCGAACAATTGAGGCCCTGACATCAGCTGACCAAACCAGGGCAGGTTGGTGGATGCCTCCGGCGAGGCCGCGATATCCCGTACTTTTTGGGCATCAATCAGCTTGAGTAGTGGGGATGAGGAATCATCCAATAGATCCAGCGCCTGTTTTTTCACAGCAGCAAGATAGGAGGGGTTATGCGTTTTGGGATACGGGCTTTTTTTGCGATACAGTACATCATCCGGCAGTACACCCTCCAGCGCTTTGCGCAAAATACCTTTTTCACGTCCGCCCGTCATTTTAATACTCCACGGGATGTTCCATACATACTGCACCAGTCGATGGTCGCAATACGGTACCCGCACTTCCAGTCCGGCCCCCATACTCATCCGATCCTTACGGTCCAGCAGAGTAGGCATAAAGCGGGTGATGTTCAGATAGGACATGACGCGCATTTGCGCAGCTTTACCTGTTTCCCCCGGCAGCTTCGGCACTTCTCCTACCGCTTCCGAGTATCGGTCGTTCAAATACTCCAAAGGCTTGATCCAGTCCCGCACCTCGGGAGACAGCAGACTGGCTCTCATGTCGGGAGCGACTGCCCACGGGAACGTACCCGAATTGAGCATTTCTTCACGATGGAACCACGGATATCCGCCAAACACTTCATCCGCCGCCTCACCGGAAATGGCGACAGTGGCTCCTTTTTTTATCTCCCGGCAAAAGAGATACAGCGACGAATCCACATCCGCCATACCGGGCAAATCCCGCGTTAGCGTGGAGTTGTTCAGCGCTGCTACGACCTCGGGCGTATCGAATTCGATCCAGTGATGTTTCGTGCCTAACTCATCGACCATCCGCTGAATCCACGGGGCATCGGCTCCGGGCTGGAACGCATGAGCTTCGAAATGCTTGTCGTTATCCACATAATCGACCGAATACGTATGAACTTGTCCCTGCCCGGTACGCTTGTAATAATCGACAGCCAGCGCGGACAGTGCGCTTGAATCCAGACCGCCCGACAGCAAGGTGCATACCGGAACGTCTGAAATCAGTTGCCGCTCTACCGTGTCCAGCAACAGCTCGCGCACCTTGAGCGCTGTTTCTTCGGTGTTATCCTCATGCGCAAAGCTTTCCAGCTTCCAGTAGGCTTGAATGCGCACACCGTCGCGGCTGTACGTTAGCGTATGTCCGGGGCGCAGCTCCTTCATGGAAGAATATACGCCGTGTCCGGGGGTGCGTGCAGGACCGATAATAAAAATTTCGGCCAAACCCTCGGCGTCGACTGCGGCTTCTACCGCAGGATGCTGGAGCAGCGCTTTGGGCTCCGAGCCAAATACGAATACATCTCCGGTTTGGCTGTAAAATAACGGCTTCACTCCCAGCCGATCCCGTGCCAGAAATACCTGCTCTCGTTCACTGTCCCAGACCGCAAAGGCAAAAATGCCGTTCAGCCGATCCACACAATCCGGGCCCCACTCCATGTAGGCTTCGAGCAATACCTCTGTGTCGCATTGTGTCCGGAAAAAATGCCCTCGCTGTTGCAGCTCTTTTTTCAGCTCAGGCGCGTTATATATTTCCCCGTTATATACAATCGTATAAGTGATATCCTCAAGCTGCCGGATCATGGGTTGAGCACCGTTTTCCGGGTCCATGACGCTCAGTCTTCTGTGTCCGAAGGCACACGGGTTGGATATCCAGGTGCCTGCAGCATCCGGTCCGCGATCGGAGAGCGTTTGCGTCATATTGAGCAGCAGCTCCGATTGATGCATTAAGTCTCCGTTCCACTGTATGAAACCAGTAATTCCGCACATATGTCTGTTCATCCTCTCTTTGTCGTGTTCATCCAGTGTTGGGATGAAACAAAAACTAAATCCCTAGTTCATCAGTATATATGCCGAAAAGGAGCATAAAATGTCTGTCCGTTCCGAAAACTACAAATGGGGCAACCCGTGTATTCGCAAGGAAGGAGGAAGGCAAATGTACTACATCAAGGATGCTAAAATACGCCGCTTCACCGAACTTGACGGAGTGCGCTGCGCAGAGGTAGAGGTGCGGCCAGGCGCGGCAGATGACCCGGAATTGCTGGTCTACATCACCGCCACCAATCAGCAGGACGGTCAGGAAGGCTATGACGTGGTACGCATTATTCGTAATGACGCCGATCTTGCGCTGGATTGGTACGACAATAACCTGCATTCCGCGTTTGAGGAAGTGACGGACAAGGCTTTTACCGACTCCACTCACATTACGGCTGGAGAAGAACGGGAAAAGTTTAAAAGGGAGTTACTTTCCTATGGGCAGCTCAGCACGGAATTTGCCAAGGAGTTCGGCGTATGAGAATAGGATGCGCCATGCCTCGGCTTTTGTTGATTTGGGCTCCAGCGCCGCCGCGGGATCAGCGTGAAAGGAGGGGGAAATCATAGACGGCAAAGCGAAGTATAAGAAGAACAAAGGCAGCAGTTATATTCATAACAATGAATTTGCGGAAGAAGTGCTTGAGAAAAACGTAAGGCATGAAGTACCAAAAAGTCCTAGACGTTTCGGTAATAAATAAATTTGTCCATCAAAAATGGTCAAAGAAGCCTCCTTGTATCCCGCTTAACTCGCGGAATACAAGGAGGCTTCTTCTTCAGATTTAGGCGGCTTCACGGAGCGTCATGATACCTTTGTAGATGTTGTAAACAAATACCCCGAGATAGACCACAGCGAATAGCAGCACAAACCCGATTACAGAACCTGCATGATTCGCCGTTGCAATAAAATACAATAGCGGAATCGCCGCGATAATAGGGAAAATGTGCGATAAAATAGCCTTTTTCGCATGTCCCTGAACATACTCGTCCCGTACTGCAATCCACACAATGACAGGCAACAGAAAAGGGGCGAAAAAAATACTGAAATAACAAAGTGATGACAATAGACCTCTCACGGATTATATACCTCCTTCGTAGCATGGCCTTTTGTACATAATACCCCGTCAGCGTCCAAATGATTCCTTTTGTAGCCTGTTTACTTGTACGATAAAAAAATGCTTTTGACAGTTAGCAAAAATATGATATAATAATCAATGCGCTGAATACATAAGGTTCCAACGAATACCATTTTGTCCCAGTAGCTCAGCTGGATAGAGCAACGGCCTTCTAAGCCGTCGGTCGGGGGTTCGAATCCCTCCTGGGACGTATAACAGAGAAGCTTCCGTAAGGGAGCTTTTTTTGTGTTCCAGTTATGCCACAGGGTTCACGATATGATGCGATTAATCTGTAGTGACATCGTCTATAATTTCATTATGCAGAGCTTCAATAGACTGATAGTTCTTATAAAATGTCCCCCGATTTAATAGACATTAATGCATAAAAGTGTCTGCTAGTGAGCAAAATAAGCAGCGTTTGATGATTTTAGCTGATGAACAACTGCTGAACATTATACAGGATACAGATGCAGACGAGGAGGATAGAAATGAGACTTCAAGACAAAATTGCAGTAGTCACAGGTGCAGCTTCCGGTATGGGTAAAGCTATTGCCAAGCTTTATGCACAAGAAGGGGCCAAGGTAGTGGTGTCCGATATTAATGCAGATGCAGCAACTAATGTGGTAGAAGAAATCAAAGCTAATGGTGGAGATGCCATCGTTGTAGTTGCTAATGTTGCAAAAGAAGAAGATATTCAGAATCTGATTGATACGACCGTTGACACCTATGGTACAGTAGATATTCTGGTAAACAATGCCGGAATTATGGATAACATGGAACCGGCAGGCGATATTAAAGATGACCAGTGGGAAAGAATTTTTGCGATTAATACAACCAGTGTTATGCGTTCTACTCGTAAAGTTCTACCTATCTTTTTAGAAAAACAAAAGGGTGTCATTGTGAATGTAGCTTCTGCAGGTGGGTTGTTTGGTGGGCGAGCTGGTGGAGCTTATACAGCTTCTAAACATGCAGTTGTTGGTTTTACTAAAAATACAGGCTACATGTATGCTCCACAAGGAATACGTTGTAATGCAATTGCTCCAGGTGGTGTGGAAACTAACATCAATTCAACGATAACTAATCTAAATAAATTTGGTGCCTCCAGACAGCAATTGGGAATGGCTATTAATCCACGTCTTGGAAAATCGGAGGAAATAGCACAGGTGGCTTTATTCCTTGCTTCGGATGAATCAGGTTTTGTGAACGCTACAGTGATTACTGCCGATGCAGGTTGGACTGCCTATTAATAATCTGAATTAAGCCACAATACGTGGTTCTATCCCGGGAGTTGGAGCGATGGATTAGCTACGAGTTACTGCGGGAGAATAATTAAATACCAAGAGGCCGTGTCTAACACGGCCTCTTTTACTGGATTCAATAGCTTCGAACTCAGAACGTGGAACATCACTTAAGTGATAGGAAAAGCTCTGCTTTTGTTTTATACCGTTGCTTTCGCCTTATGCGCAAAAAATTGCGGCAAATGCTCTTTATGCGCTTCCAGCAATTCATCCAGCACCGTTTGGGCGATGTCACCGCTTGGTACGAGCGGATTCAGGGTGAAGGCTTGCAGAGCTGTTGCGTAGTCACCCGTTACTGCCGCTTCAATCGTCAATTCTTCCATCGCCTTCATCACTTGCAGCAAGCCGCGCTGTGCAGGCGGGAATTTGCCAAAGTTTACGGGTTCTGCACCATGTGCGCGAATCACACTGGTAATTTCAATCGCGCTGTCATAAGGAACATCATCAATTGCACCATTGTTACGTGTGCTAACCACCATCAATGTGCCTTTGTTGTTATAGATGGAATTAATAATTTCACAGGCTGCATCGCTGTAATGCGCGCCCCCGCGTTTGGATAGTTCCTCCGGCTTGTAATCCAGATTCGGATCTTTATACAGTTCAAACAGGCTTTCTTCCAGACGTTTGACGACTTGACCCCGAGTTCCTTCATTTTTGGCTTCCTCTAGTTCTTCCTTCAGCATGTTATCGGTCATGTAGTAATAACGATGGTATGGACAAGGCAGCATTTTCAAATGACGCACTTGATCATACAGGAAACGCATGTTTCTAATATTTTCAACGACCTTCTCCGGTTTTGCGCCGGGCGCGTACAGCCCTTCAATCACCTGCTCAGTTAATTCGGTCCCTGTTTTGTCATATACTTTATGCCAGTGAAGGTGGTTAATCCCTGCAAATTTAAAGAACAGTTCTTCTTCCGGTTTGTCCAGTACAGCCGATGCACTCTTGATCGCGCCGATTGGAACATTACATAATCCAATCACTTTGTCCCACTGACCATAACGAAGCACGGCTTCGGTGACCATACCCGCAGGGTTGGTGAAATTGATAAGCCACGCATTCGGGCAGAGTTCTTTCATATCTTCAACAATGCTCAGGATGACAGGAATGGTACGGAAGGCTTTGAACATTCCTCCGGCACCGTTGGTTTCCTGACCGATCATACCGTGTTTTAACGGAATACTTTCATCTTTAATCCGGGCTTCGAGCAAGCCTACCCGAAATTGAGTCGTTACAAAATCGGCATCAACCAAGGCTTCCCGGCGATCCAGCGTCAAATGCACTTCACAATCAATGCCTGCTGCTTTCACCATCCGTTTAGCCATGGCTCCCACGATCTCCAGCTTTTCGCGTCCTGCCTCAATGTCTACCAGCCACAATTCCCGAATGGGAAGCTCTGCATAACGTTTGATGAAGCCTTCCACTAATTCCGGAGTATAGCTGGAGCCGCCGCCGATAGTTGCAATCTTTAAGCCTTTTTTCATGATTGTTGCCTCCCTGAATACTTTTTTTAAAACCGCTTTCTCAAGCTTCTATTTCACTGTAATCTCTGTAATGCATTACAGGTCAAGGGCTTTAAAAAAACATATTTATAGGGGTGCAGCGAGGTCATAGAGGCTTAGCCCAAGGACATGTTAGAATAGAGAGAATGAGGTGAGGGCTATGGCGAATATTCATGAAATTGCAAAGCTTGCGGGTGTATCCTCGGCAACGGTGTCCCGTGTCATTAATAACCATCCGTATGTGAGTGAACCGACAAGACAGCGTGTGCAGGAGGTCATAGACCGACTGGATTACGTTCCTAATTTGAATGCGATTTCTTTAAAAACGGGCATGACAAAGCTTATAGGAATTATTTCAATTTCTTTTAATGATTCATTGAATTTATTTGTACGTGGTTTTACGATGTATGCTCAGGAGCATGGTTTTAATATAGCGCTTTTTATTACGAATGGAGATAAGGAAAGGGAGCTTGAAGCACTGGAAATGTTGCGGAGAAAGCAACTGGATGCCTTGGTTTGTATGATTCGCGTCAATGAGTGGAGTGTGATCGAGCATTATACCAAATATGGTCCGATTGTGACATGGCAGCGTGTGAGCATAGAGTCAATCCCGTCTGTATTTATGGATCAGTATCAGGGCTATATGCTGGCGCTGGAGCATCTATATGCCAGTGGATACCGGAAAATTGTGAATGTTTATGGCAATATGCGAGGGCTAAATACGAAGGAACGCATCCGGGCCTATCATGATTTTTGCCGAAAATATGATTTGGACGCTGAGGCATTCACGCATTTTTATAATTTGAATACCATTGAAGCCGGTGAAAATATCGCCCATTGGTGGATAGAACAAACGGACAAACCGGATGCCTTCGCTTGTTCTACCGATTATTTGGCAGCAGGACTGCTGACCGAAGCACGAAGGCTCGACGTTTCTGTGCCGGACCAATTTGCGGTGGTCGGCTTTGATAACACAGAAATTTCGCATTTGCTTGATTTAACAACGATTCATTACCCGATTGATAAACAAGCTGAGAACGCGTTCATTATGATTCGCAACACCCTTGAAGGGCTGGATGAAACGTTACATCATTTGGAGTTTAAATTAGTGGAGCGAGCGACTACCTGATTTGGGGAAAGAGCTTTGAGTTGATATGCGAATATAGAGAAAAAGTATATTGACACATGCCAATATTTGGACAATAATCTGAGATAAGATTATAAAATTTGGATTTTTTGTATGAAGGGTGGTTATGACTTGGAACATACACCTACGATTTTAGCGGAGTTGGAAGAATATCTAAAGCAAAATGACTTGACTTTAGCAGAATTTGCGGAGTGCTCAGGTGTTCATCAAAGAACGCTTAATAATTGGATTCTTAAGCATCGTCCTGTTGCTATACATCAGCTTGATCGAATCACGCTGGCTATGGGATTACCCGAAGGCTTTTTTTACGAACGATACATAGATCATTACATCATCGAACGTTCCCCGGATTGGCGGCGAATTGAGCCAGTATTGTATCGCTGTGCTGAGCTGGATAAGCTGGAAGCGATTAAGCATGTAGTTGGTCATATCATGGACAAGCTCCTATATTCCCCGAAGCTATTTGATGCAGCGGAAATATTATTCGCACAAGGTCGACACGCTGCTGCGTTGTTGCTCTATGAGGGGGTTGCGGAAGGAGAGAAGTACCAGCACTCTGAACGTCTGGCCATCTGTCAGTATCGTATGTTTACGATTCAGGTTGGAGACGATCAAAACCGAAATTTCAGGGCAGCTACGCTATTTGAGCCCTTTGTCGAACGTCTGGATGAAATAGATCAACTGGATGCGTTGAAAGATTTGGCAAACATGTATAGGTCTTTGCGTAAATGGGACAAGCTCGATACAATAGCTAGAAAAATGAGAGATAAAGCGGAAATTCAATATACTTTGAAACATCAGCAGAAGAAGCAAAAGCGCGAGGAGCTTGATAGAAGGCTGGGTCGTCCCATGTTTGCGTACATCACTTATTCCAATTTACTGTGTGCAAGTGTCTGTGAAGCCCAAGGCGATTATCAGAAAGCTTTAGATTATACATACGCCTACGCTAATTTAGATTGGGTTAAAGAGACGGAAGAGGATACCCTGCATTGGATCAAACTGTATCAACATTGGGCGCAATGTAATACTTACGTATACAAGCTTTTGTCTGGGGATACAAGTGTACTACACGATTATGTTGACTATATTATTGCATCACCAGATAAAACTGAAAAAGAAATGGTTGCGAATATGATGAACATTGTTATGGCCGCTAACCAATATCAGATAAATGTGGATGAAATACTCCTGCGGTTTGAAACGGAGATTGATTCTTTTGCTCAACAGCGACCATCTGCTGACATGTATACCCAACAAGTTGTGCCAGACCAGTATGCACGTTTTGGTTATGAGTTAGCTTATTACTATTTACACAAAGGGATTTATGCTGTTGGCTTTAAACATTTGATGAATGCATCGCTAAAAGCGAATATACTAAATAATGAGACATATTTTATAAACTGTATGGGATTGTTCGTTCGTTTCCAAGCCCATGCGGTTCCTGAAACCAAAGCGGAGTATTTCAATCTTATTGAAAAGGTGTGGGTAAAAAATGTTAAAAAAAATGGTGCTTTTGGTCAGCGTAACTAGCTTTTTGTTTATCTTAGCTATGCCTGTTCAGCCGCACAGCCATAATCAAAGAATCCAGCTTCAGGAAACGGTAGGAGGAATGTAAACGGATAGGAACAAAACAATCCCCGCCGACCAATTTTAAGGTAACGGGGATTTATTTTATTATTTACTTTTTTCTGAATATGAATATCCCAATAAGTGCAACAACTATTATAGCGAGAATTCGCCATGAATGCGGTAGAAATTTAGTTAACCATAGGGGCAGCAAATACCGTGGCTATTGCCAAATAGCCTAATCGTTCATTGGATTCAAATTTCTTCCTATTGAAGAATACATTCAAATAGCCTATCGGCGGGGTTATAATGATCATTAAAATTATGACCATTGGTCTTAAATACCACTTTCTTTTCATTCTTCCTCCGTTATTCGTCGTTGTTAATCACAGTTATTAAAGGAATTATCAAATCCATTGTCCATTGTTACAGTCAGAATAGCGCGTTCACCAGTTAGTTATGTTGGTTCGATTACATTATAAACTTTTTTTCATCAGGAAGCGTTTTGAGATCTCCATCCCCTACATTCGTTGCAAATGCACCTTCATAACCTACACCCCGATTATAAAAGCTTATTCTCATATTCTTTGAATCACTTTTAAGCTTATATGAATCAATAGTTCTATCTGTGCCTAAATCAATCATAACCATCTTATCTTAAGGAAGTAAATAGATTCGATACATAACCCCTAGTGATAACCGAGGAGTTGGTAGTTGGGTAAAGCTGGATGACTATCCAGACGGTACAAAAGTAAAATTTATTGTTAATTAAATACTTTTTTCTGGAATGAGTTTGACTTTTTTAATTGATTTATTGTTCGACAAATTCCCCCTTACTTCTCACTATACAAAGTGTAATATTTATAACTGTTTGAAATATTTGTATAGGAGGAGAATTATTATGAAAATTTTCAAGAAAGTGTTCGTCCCTTTATTGGCATCAGTATTACTCTGCGCGACTGTTTTACCTTCGGTGAGTAATGCTGAACAGGCCACTAAGCCAGAGGTAAATCTAGTTCAAACAGAAGTTATTCAGACTGATCGTGGAGAGGCGACTGTAACAACCAACTTTAATGATGACAATCATAGAATAACGACTGTTGTTGAGAATGGAAAAACAACTAAAATTGAGTATTTCCCACAAGATCAAACTTTGCTGATTGACGGCGTAAAACAGGAGAACTTTAATGTTAAAGAGAGCCGTTCTGATTTTTCGTTAAATGCTGTTCCTTCAGGTGGAACCTTTGTAGGCAAGTTTGATTACTCCTATGATTGGGTGAACGTAGGGATAGTTTTTGCAGCAGGGATAATATCAACGGTTACTAAAGCTCCTGTATCAACCATTCTTGTAATTATAGGTGCTGGAGCAAGTTTGAATACCCAAGCTTACTACACCATTTATCAATATTCATATCCTAGGAAATGCGAAGCTATCCCCTACGCTAACCATACGGTGTTCTATCAAGATGCTTCACGAAATAAAGTAATTGGTACGGCTGACTCTGCGAAGTTCTTTAGTTCACAGCCATACCCTATTGGATGCACTCCGTGAAAAAATTATTAAAACGTGATGCAAGTATTTTGCTAGGCTATGCAGTGTGTCTGGGAATATTTTATGCACTGGGGTATAAGTTGAATGCTATGATGGTTTATATTTTTTTGGCTGGACTTATAACAGGGGAAATAATTAATTTTGCATTGTCGAAACGAGAGAAATGAATCGGTCTATCCCTTGATTGCATTAAAGATCAAGGGATTTTTTTTCATTATTTATGAAAAGAGATCAAACTGCAAAAGGGTTGTTATCCAAACCAAAGGAACCTCTGTCCCCACTTTAGTAGTGGAGACAGGGGTTCCTTTGCGTAAAACTTGTGGCTTCCCAGTTTATGCGAACTTTTGGGAAAGTCCTTTTTTGGTAGGAGCATCATTAAAAAACCTAAAAAACGTCTTTTTGTTCTAAAATATTACATATAGGAGGGGATCATGCTGATGAATCAAGGTGTGACTTTACTTCGTGTCGAGAGAGCTAGGAGGAAGCTGTACCAAGTCCAGAAAAAGTACGGATTTTTAACACATCCCAAAGTGATTGAACAATCCAAGAAACTGGATGATCTGTTGAATCATTACCAAACGGGTAGATCAGATCATTAAGCTAATGTGTATTACGTGTTGCTCATATATGATTTCAAAAACCAGGCTTGGAGGTAATAAAATTGAATCGACGAAATGCTGTAACCCCCTTTGGGTGGGAGATCAAACAAAAACTGGTTGAGAAAAGAATGGATCAAAAAACGTTTTGTACTACATATCATATTCCGGCCTCCAGATTGTCCAATCTCATTCACGGGACACGTAAGGCTACGAGATATAGAAAGCAAGTATCCGAATTGCTTGGAATTGAAGAATAGCGTATCTTTATCTATTTCTGGAGAAAGTCAGCTCTATCTATACGCATGAATTCACACCAGCAGGGAAATGAGTACAGGCAGTGTAGCAAGAGAAATGACCGCACTAATGACGAAAGCAGAGGCCGTTTCCGATTCCAGACTTTCAAACCGTGTAGCAATCATGGCAGCAACGGCTGAGCCAGGGAAGGAAACGAGCAATACGGCTTTTACCGTATCGGCAGACGAAAGACCGCACAGGTAGGCAAGCAGTAGCATCAATAGAGGTTGTACAATCGTTTTTAACAGCGCGATGGCAATGGCGGTTATGCTGAAACTGATATTGCGCACGCCTATGGTCACACCGACCGCGAATAAAGCGGCCCCGGACGTAATATCACCAATTTGATTGAACGATTTGTTCAATAAATCCGGTGAGTGGAAGCCGAACAAGGTCAAAATAACACCAATAAGCGGCACCAGCGCCAGTGGTTCTCTTAAACCGTGGAGGATGGAGTCCCAAACAAGCTTCCCGAGATGACCATTCCGCTCTTTGCCTGAGTTCCGGCTGGCGACGGTAGCTATGATGGTAGCCGCTGGATCAAGAACGGCATTGACTACAATCCCCGTAATCGCAATCGGAATAGCTACAGCAGAGGAACCGTAGATGGCACCTAGTACCGGAATGCCCATAAAGGCAAATGTCGGCTGTGCCGAGTTCAAAGCAAACATGGATGCATCCTTTACCGATTGCTTCACCGCAAACCGGCCCACCAGCAGAAGGACGACATAAAAGCCGACAATACCCATGAACAGAGCCAGCAAGAAAGGCCATTGCTCGATAAGGGATTTCCTGCTGGTGGTCGTAATGCCGATAAATAAATGCGCGGGCAGCGCAAATTTGGTAACCAGTGAATTTAGGGCTTTCGAGGAAGAGGCATCGAAGCTTTTGTAATGGCCTGCCAACCACCCTAAAATAATAACGAAGAAAATAGGCACCAAAATGTAAAAGATATGTCCGACACTCATGGATTTTTCCTCCTGAAAGCCCTATTAATGCGGGTGGTGTATTACGTTTTCCACTGCTTTTACCTTCGCATATTCCGGCTTCCACATCGCATCCCGAACGGCTTGCTCGATATCTGAAATGCGTGCCTGAGCCACCTGATCCTGAATCGCGGCTTTTCCTACTGCAACAGCAACGGCAAATGAAACATCCCGTAATTTTCGGATGTTGGGAAGCAATGCCCCTCCGGGTTGATCGGTGTCTACTCCATTGGCAACAGCGTCTGCCGCAGCGGTAAACATGGCGGGTGTAATTCTCTTAGCTCGGACCACAATTGCGCCCAGACCAAGCCCCGGGAAAACAAAGGCATTATTCGCCTGTCCAATTTCAAATTTCGTTCC
Source organism: Paenibacillus sp. LT-B23 (assembly GCF_059417685.1). NCBI lineage: Bacteria > Bacillati > Bacillota > Bacilli > Caryophanales > Paenibacillaceae > Paenibacillus > Paenibacillus sp. LT-B23. Next base: position 94,081 of record NZ_JBSQBM010000013.1, read on the forward strand.
GTTATAGCTGACAGGTTCAAAGGGACTTCCGGTAGCGATCAGTGCTTTGCCATCTGTCCATCGGACCAAATCCTCCGGAACAGCTTCCGCAAGGTTCGTAGGGTTAGACATCGGCATAATAATGGGACGCTCCACATGCTTGGCCATTTCTTTGATAATCTCTTCGGTAAAGGCACCCGCTACGCCGGAGGTTCCGATTAATATCGTAGGTTTTACCTGACGAATGACCTCCAGCAACGGTATTTTGCCGTCATCAGACCGGGTCCATGAGCTGACTTCTTCTTTTTTGCGCACATACGGCTTCTGATAATCCAATACATCTTCCATATTGTCTGTGAGCAGACCTCGATAATCAAAGGCCCAAAATGCCTTAAAGGAATCCTTCTCTGCAAGGCCGTCGACGATCATGGCTAACCGGATTTGGTCGGCGTTGCCGATTCCCGCTGCTCCCGGGCCGAAGACCAGTATTCGTTGCTCACGCAGCGGAACCTTGGTGACGCCTACCGCCGAAAGAATTGCAGCCAAGGTTACGGCTCCCGTACCCTGAATGTCATCGTTAAACGTGAGAATACTTTGACCGTATTTTCCGATAATATGGCGTGCATTCACACTACCCACGTCTTCCCAATGCAAAAGCGCCTTTGGGAATTGAGCTAACGTTTTGCTGATAAAGGTATCAATAAACTGGTTATAAGCCTCTCCGCGAACCCGTTTATGGCGGTTTCCGATATACAGCGGATCATTCAGCAGTTTTTCATTGTTCGTGCCCACATCCAGCACAATCGGCAGCACCCGCCCCGGGTGAATTCCTGCCGCAGCCGTGTATACAGCCAGCTTGCCAATGGCAATATTAATGCCTCCCACGCCCCAGTCACCGATCCCCAAAATACTTTCGGAATCCGTCACTACAATCAGATCTACATCCTCACCGCTCAAGCCAGAATTATAGAATGCTTGTCCGATGCCGTTCGGATTATCAATCGACAAATAGACGCCTCCAGGGCGATTATACTCATGACTATATTCCTGAATCGCGGTCCCCACCGTAGGTGTGTAGACAACGGGCAGCATCTCACTCAAATGGTCGGTTAGCAATCGATAATATAGCACGACATTTCGATTGTGAAGATCGTTCAGGGAAGCGTTTTTGCGCAGCATGGTCGGTTGTGCCAAAAATTGCTGGTACGCCCGGACGCTCTGTTTCTCCAGAGAAAGGATGGTTGGCGGAAGAATTCCTTCAAGACCCAGTTCTTTGCGTTCCTCTTCGGTAAAAGCGACCCCCTTGTTCAAAAGAGGATTGGCTAATACATCCTTTCCCCGTAGCGGAGTAGATAATGATCCGTCCCTATTTATATAAAATGCTTCCATAAGAATAACCTTCTTTCATTTCGTATTGATGACCATTCGTGACGAAAGATGACATGTTGCCCATAGTATGGACGTGTAAATCTAATTTATTCGCCTAGTTTTCTATGACAAAATAACCATAATACATTCTGATTTTGATTAAAAAGAACTATATATGAAGAATGGAGTGCAAGGCCTTTTGACGCTTATTTTTACAGAGAAAAGTAGGTCTAAATGCTTGTTTTCTGCTAAATGTAAAATATCAGTCTCAATTCGACAATATCCATATATATCAAGATGTGTGAGCTATTTTATTAAAAAAATATGAAGGATTTGTAGCCATGTTTAATCCCTATAAGCAAACATTTTTAATTCCTTTTTAAGAAAATAGAACTACCCGGAGAAAAAGGAGATGTTTGTGTGCAGGGACCTATAGCCATTTTTAGCGATAACCACAGGGCTATTGATTATCCCAACGTGATTTATTTTTACGAATATATACAGTGCGAGGATCAGGAGGCCACTTCAGTCTATGAAGACGCATGCTGCTGCCTGATTGATTACAGGGAGCCTGGACAGGCTGTACGGGTAGCGAATCAGATCCGTAGTCGCTTTCCGCAGATGCCGCTGTTACTGGTGACGGATGTATCGCATCCGTTCAGTGATCAGCATATGGTGCAGATTACCGGAATAGGTCGTTTGCGCCTGCTTTTTTGGCAAGCCAATGACAACGAAGAGATGCTTTCCGAAATTCAAAGCTTGCTCTATCCCGAGTATTCGGCCAAAAGCCGGCATATTGCCTTCATCTTGTCTGTATATAACGAGGAGCAGCGTTTTGTTCATGTCAAGAAGTTTGCTGAACGGCTGCAAGCCTTTATCCGCAGTCATATTGTGGAGGGCTCTATTTATCTCATTGATGATGGCAGTCATGATGGCACGAATGCCTTGATCAAAGCGCTGGAGGCGGCGACAGACCTGTCCGTGAACCGGATTAATCAGAATCTGAGTCCGCTGCTTCAAACCAGGGAACTGGGACGCAATACCCGCAAAGCAGGAACGTATCTGGAAGGGATGCGCACCATCGGCGCGGATTACTACGTATTTGTGGACGCGGACGACTCCTTTTTTATTGAGGATATTGCCAGAATGATTAATGTCGTTCGGCAGGGCTACTATGATGTGGTGATTGGAACCAAAGACATGACCGCTGAAAACCGTTCCTTATTACGATCTGTAGTCAGCTTTGGCAAACGAGTCATTTCCCGGCCGTTTTTACCGACAGGCGTGGTGGATTCCCAGACAGGGCTTAAAGTGATGAGTTCCGTTGCTGTGAAGCGGATGTTCCCGCATTTGAAGGAACAGCTTGGACTGGCGCTGGATCTGGAAATGATGTTTATTGCCAAGCGACTCCAGCTTCGTGTGCTGCAATTACCCGTCAAGTGTATTGACCGGGACGGATCGCACATCCATGTCTGGAAGGATTCCATTCGTTTTTTGCGCTCCATTATTGATATTTGGCGGCTGGATCGGCGGGTGAGATAAGAACGTGACAAACCGCTTGCGAACGTTGATGTTTCCTCTATTTAATGTGCTGCTGAACGGATTTAATTTTTTCTTCCATATTGCAGCGAGCTGGTATCTTACCGGACAAGCTTATGGTCAGGCGAATGCGCTGCTGGCCCTCTTTGCACTTTTGTCCGTTTTGGGCCTGTCCATTCAGCTATTAACAGCCAAGCTGGTCTCCAAGGGAGACAAAAAGGTTCCGCTCCGTAGCCTGCCACTCGGTTCCCTATTGCTAAAAGCACCTTTGTTGCTAACCGTGCTTGCCATGGCGATATTACTGGCGCTTCATCCGTTACTACGTTCGTTATTAGGCGTGGATTCCGGCCCGCTATTTATGCTGTATGCCTTGGTGGGGCTGCATATTCTCGTCAGCTCGTGCCGTGGAGATTTACAGGGCAGGGAACGCATGTTGGCGCTGAATGTGAACTATTACTTGGAGGTTTTAGGAAAGCTGATCCTGTTCTTTATACTGGCTGCATCAGGGCTGAAGCTGGAGGCTTTACTGCTGGCAAGCTGTGGGGGGATGCTGCTGTCGCTGCTTCACGGCTGGGCTGTTTCGGTTCGGGGCTTATCTTTACTCGGACGGACTGGAGAACGTATACCTTCCGGGCTATGGAAATCACTAGGTCAGGATTTTACGGATAGTCTCATTATGAATTTATTTATTTTGTTCTGTATCTCCATTGACATGCTCTATGTGCAGCATTACTTTCCCAAACAGGCCAGCGGTTATGCGATTGCGTTGAAATACAGCCAGTTGGTCTATTACGTGTCGTACAGCCTGATAGCTGCCTTTATACCAAAGCTCGGTGCGCAGGGGCATGACCGCCAAGCTCTGGGCAAGCTGGTTGCCGTCTATGCCGGATTAATGGCTGTTGCAGCGATCTGTGTATATGTGGGCACTACCTTTGTGTTCCCGCCTTCTATTCCCGTACTATTCGGGGCTTCATACCAGTCGGCAGAAGCTTATATTCCGTTGGGTGGATGGGTGTACTGGCTGTTTTCCATCGTGCTGTTCTTTGTTCATGTGCATGTATTGGTGGGCAGACGCAAATTTATGTTCGGGCTGCTGGCCGGAGTTGCGACTTTATTGGCAGCTTTTCATGTGGCGCATCAAAACCCGTCTGATTTTCTGCTATCCGAATTGATTGTTTACGGCGCCATGTCTCTCTACTTTGTGGTAGATGCCTATGTATATTTGTTCAAAATAAAAATAAGGGGGGATTCACCACGTGAATACAATACCTGAACAGAATGGTAAGACCGTAATTCTGTTGCTCTCCTGGCGTGACATTCGTTCACCTAAAAGCGGGGGAGCCGAAATTTTCACCCACGAAATGCTCAAACGCTCGCAGCAAGACCGTTTTCAGTTTATTCATTTTTCGCCCAGGTTCGAGGGGATGCCCGAGGAAGAAATCATAGACGGAATTACGTATATTCGAAAAGGCAATATTTACAGTGTCATTTATTATGCCATGCGCTATTACCGTCAACATCGCAAGCATATTGATTATGTGATTAATCAGGCGAACACGCACCAGTTTTTCACCCGTTTCTGGGTGGAGGCACCCAAGCGAATTTTCTTTATACATCAGCTAACAAGGGAAATATGGTTTGAAAATGCCGGATTCCCGCTAAATCATATCGGATATCGCTTGGAGCCATTGATGCTCAAGCTTGCTCGTAAGGATCGGACAATTACCGTATCCCCATCTACCCGTTATGATCTGCTCAAGCTGGGCTTTCACCCGGATCGTGTTCATCTGTTGCCTGAAGGCATCGAGTTTGAACACTGGCCTCGGGAACAATTTTTAACCAAGGAGTCCAATCCGACCTTTATGTACGCCGGACGCTTTGTGAAATATAAAGGCATTGATCTGGTGGTTGAAGCTTTTGGAGAGCTTAAGAAAAAATTCCCGCAGGCTATGTTATGGATCGCTGGAAAAACCGATAAAACCTATGTGGCAGAACAATTATTGCCGATTATGAAACGGTATGGATTGACCTACGGAGAACCGGATGTACAGGGACAATCCCAAGCGGATATTACCTTTTACGGATTCGTTTCAGCAGAGCATAAGCTGGAGCTGATGAGCCGCGCCCACGCGCTCGTATTCCCTTCCCTGCGTGAAGGCTGGGGCTTGACGATTACCGAAGCAGCGGCTGTGGGGACTCCCAGCATCGTCAGTAATTCACCCGGACTGGTGGATGCGACGGATTTTGGGAAAAGCGGATACCTGTGCTTCCACGGCGACGTCCGGGGATTATCTGAACAAATGGAAAGAGCAGCAAACGGCGGCGAAGACTATATGGCCATGCGTGAGCGGGCGTATCAGTATGCGCTGGGATTTCATTTTGATCATACGGCGGCTGCATTTGAGCAGTTAATGGGAGATTGGGTAAAGGAGGCGGAACAGAGTGGACAAAGTGGTCATTCTCTTCTCCACGTACAACAATGAACGGACGATAGAGCCTTGTTTGCGGAGCTGTATGTGGCAAAATTACAAGGATCTGCATATCGTGATTGCCGATGATGGCTCGGAGGACCAGACTGTGGAGACGATTCGTACGCTAGCGGCAGGGAGCCCAGTACCTGTAACGGTGTTGGAGCTTCCTCATGGAGAGCGGGGAGTCGCAAGAGTCAAGGCGGTTGAGGAAGCCGGACGTTTGGGTGCCGAATATATACTTGTATTGGATTCCGATATGATTTTAGCCGAGCATTTGATTCAGCAGAGCATCGACTTTTTTGACCATCATCAGGACATCGGTGCACTGGTCGTTCCCGAGGAGGCCTATTCGGAAGCGACCAACTTTTTTTCCAAAGTCAAAGTCTTTGAGCGGAATGTGATTAACAACGCGGGTGAGAGCTTGGGAAAACGTTCGATTGAAGCAGCACGCTTCTGGCGAATGAGCGCTTATGAATCGACAGGCGGATTTAACGCAGAGCAGATTGCTTTTGAAGAAATACAGCCGACCCTGCGTTATATAGAGTCTGGCGGAGTCATCCGGCGGGCGGTGTTTACACGTGTATATCATGATGAAAAGCAAGTCTATTTGCGTGATGTATTACGTAAAAAAGCCTACTACTTCTCGGTGATGGATCGTACGCTGTCGTCTGAGGAGGGGGGATTGCGGAAGGCGCTGGAACGGTGGTACTTTTTCCGTCCGGTGCTATATACATGGAGCAATCTGAAAAGCTATATTCGTCACCCGCTGCTAACGGCGGGGATGCTGTGGATGTATGCATGCCTGACCTTGATTGGGGCAGCCGCCGTGTTGAAGGGCGGCGCCCGTCACTCAGGCGATCTCGCTAAGGCGGATAAGGCGTAAGGAAGAACGGCCCAGGGTCAGCGTATCCACCGTGTACAGGTCGAGATCGGAAGATTCCGACTCATCATACGGTATATACAGTGAGTGTGCAGTTAACTGAATGCCTTCCTGTTTAGGGTGGCGAAGAGAGCTGCCTACAGGATACAGTTCAGCGAGTGCAACATGTACTGCAGTTACGATATCTTGCTCATTGAGCAGCACATAGGGTCGGTATGGAGCATTCAGAATGCTGTCTATAAATACCGACAGGGCAGGAGCGATGCTCTGGTCTGTGTTCAGATGTGTTCGATTGAGCTTGGCTTCATCAAGCGCCTCGTATAGAATCTTTTTCAGTGTGTCATCATCCAGCTCCAGTGGTTTGGTCAAAAAGCGGAAGACGCCCACTTGATTAATCGCGGATAAAATGGTCTGCGTATGCAGGTGACCTGACAAAATGATCCGCACGATATGGGGATAATCCTCCTTGATCATTCGAAGGAAGGTAATCCCGTCCAGACCAGGCATAAGCAGATCGGAAACCACGACATCAATCGGGTGCTGCTCCAGCACCTGCAAGGCTTCTTTGGTAGTATGAGCGGTATGTAAGGTGAACCTTTCTTCCGACAATGTCCGTTCAAGCAGGGACAAAACCATAGGGCTGTCGTCAACAAATAGAATGTTTTGGGGTGTCATATGAACTGCGCAACTCCAATCAGGAAGTAAGAAATGAGGAACTACATGTATAATATCAGCGTTTTGGCATTTTTGAAAGATGTCAATACAGAACGAGCGCTGCGTCTGTTTTGTGAACGATTCGACTCGGCTGAGCATGCGCTCTGGGAAAAAGGAATGCGTCTGCTTCACCAGTATCATGCTGCACGGCATGCGGGAGTAACCCTGACCGTCTCCAGCGCACTTCAGCATATGGACGATCGTCATGATATTTACATTGTTGATCTGCGCGAGTATAGCGAAGAAGAGCTGGATCGTTTATATATTGCAAAAACCTGCGAGTTGCTGCTGCTGACGGATGGGGCGACGGAAACCGCTGCGAGGTTTGCCGCACTCCAGCGTCGGACTCCCCGGCTGCTGTGCGCACGGCTTCCGCTGGTCAGCTATGAGCTGGAGTGTCTGATGCAGGCTATTCTGGGCCGAATCGAACCGAATGGAGGAGACAGGGAAGCATGAGACGATGGGCTTTGTTGAAACCGGGTTGGCAAAAGCTAATCCTGTACCTGCTTGTTCTGGGTATGACCATGCTTCTGGCCATCGTGCTTCAGTGGTTTATTGTTCGACAGTTCAGCGGTCAATTGGCGGACATTCAGGACAAGCAGCTCCGGTATGAGGTGCAGGATTGGTCCAGCCGTATATCCGAGCACTACACGGCATGGCAGGCTGAACTGAATGAGCTGGCCTCCAGCCTCGGCAGAAATATACTGAATCAGGGGACGCGTCAGTATACCGAGGGCTTTAAGCGTGAAAGCGGGGCATTTTATGTGCTGGATGAACAGTATCGTGTGATTGCCGGACGTGATAACCGTGAGATGAAAAGCGCGGTACAGCAAATTAAATTGCTGCAAAACGGCTGTGCCGTAAGCTCCTTTGTGACAGAGGATCATCAGCCTGCGCAGTATATCGTGTGCAGGATTCAAGGGGCGCAGACTGGCGGCTTTATGGTGCGTACCATTGACTCCGGTATGCTCAGCGGTATCATCAAGAGTAAACCGATCAATCCGCACGAGACTTTATTTTATAATGATCAATTCAAGGTCGTAGCTTCCCTCAACACATCGGATATCAATCGGACAGACATTACGGGTGTAACCCGCAGGTTGCTGGAGGGCAATACAGGTGTTGTTGAAGATCAGGGAGTGAAACACGGCATAGGGTTCAGCCGCGTTGGGGAAGAGGCTCTTTACATTTCAGTTGAGGATGTTGATCAGGACACTGCCCAGCGGATCAGCTCTTTTCGCAAAAAGGTATGGCTGGTCATGGCTCTGCTATTGTTGATACTATGGGCCATGCTCGTACAGTTTCGCAAACGGATCGTGAAGGATACGCTCGTGAATAATCAGGTGCGGGACCAACGGCGGGATGAAGATATGCGTCAGCAGCAGGATACGTACTACTTGCCGTTAATGCAGACGATTGAGCAGCGGCTACAAGAGTTGCAAGAGCAGACTGCCCGCCTGACAGGCGGAGATGACTTGAAGCTGTTAGGCTTTTATCATGATCTGGCGAACCGCTTTGAAGCAGCTTCCAGTCAGGGAAAGGGAGCATCCCATGAGGAATTGGAATATTTCCGTGAGTTGAATGAAAATTTCATTCAGGGACGTCTCAAACAGGAATCCTCACTGGGAGGGCTGCTGACCGGAGTCCGCACCTTACGTGATGAGCTGGAAGAGAAGATGCACGACAATAGCGGAATCAGCTTTACGGATATGAATGAGGTATTATCTGAGTCGCTGAAATGGGCGAACCGTTCGTTGAACATGAAGGATATTCAGGTCATCTTGCGGCAAGAGCCTATTCCGTCCATTGCAGCCCAAACGCCGATGCTGTACAAGACGATTCAGGGATTGCTGGAGAATGCGGTACAGGCGATGGGCCAAACGAATAAGCTATCGGAGGATCAGGAGCGGGGACGTACGGGTCTGCTGCGTTCCAAGCGCCAGACTCAAGTCCTCAAGGTTAGCTCGCGGCTGGAAGAAGGAGAAATTGTTATTACCATTGAGGATACGGGCGGCGGCATTGATGACAAGATGCGCTGGAGCTATTTCCAGCCGGACTATTCCCAAAACTCGCAGGAGCATACGTTCAGCCTGTATCATATGGATGCCTATCTAAAGACAATCAGCGGCCGCTTAAAGCTGCGTAATACGGATCAGGGCTTGCAGGCAATCGTTCGTTTGAGAAGATAACGGAGAGATAAACCGAAAGATCATCGGAAATTTCAAGAGAGGGGGGCCAGGCATGGTAAGAAAATGGATATTTCGATACCGCTATGATATGGCAGCAATCTTGCTGATGCTGGCAGCGATTGGCGTATATCTTGCGCCTATCTATGGACCGGGGCAAATCGTATTTAGTGATATTGCCTTTGGAGCCACCTCTCATCGGTATCTGGAGGAAATTATGGGAGTATGGAACGAACGGTGGTCTACCTCTACCATGTTCAATGCTCCCCGTATCCTTTATATCTTGCCCTTCTACGGACTTTCGTTGCTATTCGGGGAAAGCGGCCCGGTTTTGCTCAAGTCGTTTATCACGGGCCTGCTGTTTGTTTCCGCATTTTCGATGTATGCCTTTGCCAAGCGGCTGGTCAGTGTATATTACTCACCGAGCTTTACGAAAACCCGTATTTTTGCCATCATGATCGGCGCACTGTTTTATGCACTGAATCCGTGGGTTATTTTTCGCATTCAGCATATTTATTTGCTCTGTGGGTATAGTTTGTTTCCGTTAATGCTGCGTTTCTTTTTCAGCGCGGTTGATCCCAAATTTCAAATTCAGCAAATTAAAAACTATAATCCTCACAAGCTGTACCAGCGGAACTGGAAAGACTTGTTCCTGTTGGCGGCGGTATTTACCGTCAGCGCCGCTGCGATTCATTATTTTTTCTTCGGCATGATTTATTTGGGCTTGTTCACCGTGCTCTTACTGATCAAACTGACCTGGACGCACCGCAAGGCGGGTCGCACCTATTTACAGCCGTTATACGGCAATTTTTTGCGTAAAGGGATCATTTTTGGCGTGTTCTTCGGACTACTCAGTTTTTACTGGTTGTCCCTGTATCTCGGCAGTATGGTGATGGATGCTCAGGCATCGCAGCATAATATCAACGTCGTCGATACTTTGTCCCTGTTCAGTCGTAACAGCAGCTTATATAATGTGGGCTACTTGCTGAGCTATTGGTGGCCTATGTTTTCCTTTTCCTCACTGCCTGCGATGTTTTATGTGGGCGGGGGATTTTTACTGCTCTTGATTGGTTATGCGATGGTGACGCGCTCACACAAAAATCCGATCATTCTGATCTTTTCGCTGCTTACGCTATTATTTCTCGTCGCAGCCACCGGGACTACCTTCCCGTCCATTGCGAAGTGGTTTGTCATTCTGGTGACGAAGACACCTGTGATTGGCTCGGTTTTCCGTGATCCTAACAAGTTTATCGGGCTGATTGCCCTTAATTTCGGGGTACTGCTGACCTTCGGCGTGATTCAGTTTATGGAATGGTTCGGATCATCCCCGCTGCAACGAATGTATAAAAGGCTGGCGCTTGTCATTGTTGTCCTGTGCCTTGGCGTGTATTTTGCACCCTTGCGTACCCAATTCATTGAGGGATATTACAAGCCGGTTCAAGTGCCGGAGGCTTACAGCCAAATGGCTGAAAAGCTGACCGACCCGGATCGCTTCGACAGCAAGGCACTGTATTTTCCGATTGCCGACAATATGATTCAGAGCTTTAACGGCGTAGCTACGCCTAAATGGAATAAGGGTAAGACAGCAACCGAGAAGGCAACCGGGGATTTTCAGGTGTACTCATCTCCTAAAAATACGATTTTCCATCATGAAGGCAACGACCCCGGGATCACATACTATATGAACTTTCTGGAGTATTTGCTGGACAACGGGCTAAGCTCTCGGTTGGGCTGGTTGTTCTCCACCTTTGGGGTTAATCAGTTAGTGTACCATGACGAATATGAGGGACAGGAGAAGCGGCAGGATTTTCATCTGTCTCAACTGGAAGGCCAGACGGGGCTGAAACGCACGTACCAGAACGGAATTTTTTCCATATTTAATCTGGATCAGGCTCCACCTTATATGAACGTATTACCGAGCAAAATAGTGACACCTTACGGTTTTAGCCGACTGGAGAGCTACAGTCATCTGCCTGGATTTGATTTTAGTCGCTTCGGGGTACTATTCAGTGCATTGAAGCCTGAGCTAAAAACCGTTCAGACGGTCAACAAGGGGGATTATGTGGAAGCGGCCTCCTTTAACGATTTGCTGTTGTCACAGCTTCCGGCAGAGGATTACTTGCGCCCGTTTGATGTCATTGAAGATGGCAATGCTTTTTTAAAATGGTCCAAAACCTTTGCCTCGACCAACGATTGGTTATGGTATTTATCGTCCCAAAATATACGGAATTTCCCGTTTGATATGGAAATGGACGCTGGGATTGCTGTCACCTTTGCCAGTAAGAAGCTGGATGTGGCCCCTTATCAGATGAGCAGCATTGAAGGGAAAACAGTCGTGGATTTTGATTCCATGCTGCGGACCGAAACCTTCTTCAAACCGGATAATCCGCAGTTGTTCAGCGTGGAGGCTAATCCGCGTGAGGAATTGAATGATGTGCCGACCCTGCACGGCGAGATTATGAAGGGAGACCCGAGCAATATATGGCAGGTCGCCAGATCCGGTTTGCTGGAAGCCAAGGAAAATAACCCGTACCAGTTTCAGATTACCGTCTCTGGACGCGGCACGAACAAAATGCATGTTAAAATGAGATTTTATGATAAGCAGATGCGTGAGCTGGGGGTTAGCTATGTTGTGGCTCCTTCGGAGGGATACAATTTTGACGGTGTGAAATTTTACGGGGAATATGTGTCCCCGCCGGGCAGCTACTGGATGCGAATGGATTTGTTAACCCTGCAACGCCCGCAGCAAAAGAATTACTGGTGGATTCATGATATCCAGTTACGTGATTTGGGACAATATAGTAAGCCTAACGCATTTACGATGCACAAAAAGTTGGCACAGTCGCAAACCTCGCATGTATATGCGAGAGTGTTTATGAATAAAGCTGGCGGGAAGCTGCAAGTTACGCTGCCGGGTGGAGTGGTCGGCATCAAGACCCATGATGAAGGCTTGAATCAGTTCCAATGGGTCGACCTGGGAGAACATGCTTTTCCCAAAGGGGATACCCCGATTACAGTTAATAACCTGCAAGGTTTTAACGCGATCAATCAATTTGCGATTGTGCCTGTAGACCAACTGGATGAGCTATCTTTTCCGGTGGAGCAGGCGTTGAAGCGGGGCAAGCTCTTTTTCACCCTGGAGGCCGAGAGCGATTTTAACGCCCAAGGAAATGTGCAGTCAGAGCGTGCTCTGCCGAGGCTCAGCATGGGACGGGGAATCAGCTATCAGAAAGGTACGTTAAGCAGGGATGTGGAGATCGCCAAAACCGGCACCTATTCCACAGCTATTCTGGCTGATTTACCTGCCGGGTATCATGGGGCATTGACGGTGAAGTGGACGAATGAAGAGACAGGAAAGGTGCTGACAAGAACGATCCATACAGGTGAGTCGTATAAGCGGTTGCCTGTTACCTCTTCATCCGAAAAACAGGTCATTGAAACGGTGCCGAATCAGGATGGCTTTGCCAAACAAATCATTCAAATTCCCGGTTTACTGAACGATTATGGACGCGTAGAGTTCAAAAATCTGTTTTTAACCAAAGGGAAGTATCGCTTAACGCTGGTGTTGGACAGTCAGGTGCCGTCCATGAGCGGGTATGAAGATATTCATCGGATGGCTGCGCAGGAAGTGACGGTTATGCCAGAGGATAATACGAAGGAATCTTTAACCAATGATGTAGGTTGCGTGGCGGATATTCAGCCTGGGAAGACGAGTCTGTCATCAGGCGGCGAGGGGTTGTCCATTCGTTACGCACCGAGCTATTCATGTGATTGGAATATCTATGCGTCGAAGAAGATGAAGGCTGAGCCACTGCAAGAGTATGCCGTACAACTGGATGCGCGGTCAGAACAAATTGGAAGTCGGCATATGAAGGTTATTTTTTTGAATAAAGCCTCCCAAATCCTCCAGACCTCTTATATTAACGAGGTGGAGGAGCGAGATAAGGAGCAATGGAATCATTACGATCAGATTGTGAAGGCTCCGGCAGGAACCGCCTTTATGCAGTTTCAGATTTTGGCGCATGCGCATAAGAAGCAGTCAGGCTTATTTCAAATGAAGCATTATTCCGTCATCCCTTATCAGGCGATGATTACAGTGGATCAGCTTACGTTGTTTGAGGGGACGGATATGGAAACCTTTTTTACGACTCCCCATGCTTCAGAAAGTATTCGGGCTTCTCGTGAAAATTCCATGGAACGCAGCTTTACGCTGTATAATCCGACGCATCAGCAGGTGTTGATTCGGGAAACCGAGTCGCCCAATCCACTGTGGGAATTCAGACTGGGAAGTGAAACCCAGCGTGCCCGTCTGTCGGTGAACGGAGTGACTACCGGATTTATAACCAGTGGCAGCGGAAGCGGCAAGGTCGTCATTATTCTGGCTTCCGCCTACCGCTTTGGCTGGATCCTGTTCATACTTGGGATACTTGGTGGGGCGGCTTGTTTTCTTCCTTATCGGCGATGGAAAAAACGAAAGATTCCATAGAAGGAAGTTACCATGATGCAATTCAGTAGCCATTAGAAGGCACGGCTACATCTCGTATTTGTACCCCCGGCCCCAGACGGTACGGATGTGCTGAGGATTTTTGGGGTCACGTTCGATTTTTTTGCGGAGACTGGAGATATGTACGTCAATCGTGCGATCGAGATAGGCACCGTCTCCGCCTTTAATCCGATCCATCAGCTCGCTGCGGGTAAAGACTTTCCCCGGATAGCAGGATAGCTCTTTTATAATGGAAAATTCAATTTGAGTCACTTCAACCTCCCGGTCATCGACCAACAGGCTGCGACGGTAATCATTCACCCAGACCCGCACTTTTTTGAGTTTTTTGGTTATGGCTTGGGACTCGGCAGGTATGTTGCGGCCAGAGCGGCGCAGTAAGGCTTTGATACGAGCATTTAGCTCTCTCAGGTTGAATGGCTTGCATAAAAAATCGTCCGCTCCGTCATCCAATGCTTTAATTCTTATATTCAAAAGGGTATTGTTGGAGATCACCAGCACAGGAACCGTCGTATATTGACGGAGTTGGCCGATTAGCGCGCATTCGACCATACCGGAAAACATAAGATCGGTCACAATAATATCAGGCTTAAAACGCATAAGTGTCGGAAGTGCTTGTTTGGAATCGTAAATAAGTTCGGTATGGTAACCTTCTTCCTGAAGATGAAGGGCGATCATATCTGCCAAACTTTTTTCATCTTCAATGATCAGTATTTTAATGGACATGACGGACAGCTCCTGTACAAACAGATATACAAATACATAAGTATGCATAAATTGCGATTTATGCATACTTATGTATTCGGCAAATATATGAAAAACGAATAGTGCCAGATGGCACGTAATTTATTAATTTAGAGGAAGAAGGTTGCATCATTGCGAATGATTTTATTATCTGGAGGTTCCGGGAAACGTCTCTGGCCTTTGTCCAATGAGAGTCGCCCCAAGCAGTTTCTTACGATTCTGCGTCATGACGAACGACCTGAAAGCATGCTGCAACGGATTTGGCGGCAGTTATCTGAAGCCAATTTGGCAGGAGAGGCCTATTTTTCAACGAGTGGAACTCAAGCTGAGCTGATCCGCGGGCAAATTGGGGCGGACGCTGTGGTAATTGAGGAGCCGAACCGGCGGGATACATTTCCGGCCATTTCCTTGGCTGCGGCCTACTTACATGACCGGGCAGGTGCGTCGCGCGACGAGATTGTAGGGGTCATGCCGGTGGACGGATATGCTGGGGATGAGTTTTTCGAGCATCTGCGCAGGCTCCCATCTATATTGGAGCAATCCGGGAGTGACATCGCACTCATGGGAGCTGCTCCAACCGAGCCTTCTGACAAATACGGCTATATTGTTCCTTCGTCATCTTCCTCCCTCAATCAGCCGTATCTCAGGGTTAGCTCATTTGTGGAAAAGCCGGATCTGATCCGTTCGGAGGCGCTGATCCGGGAAGGAGCCCTATGGAATTGCGGTGTATTTGCCTTCAGGCTTGGTTTTTTATTGGACATGCTGGAGCAAAAGGGCCTATCATCGGACTATGCATCACTTTCGACAAATTATGCAGAATTGCCTAAAACCAGCTTCGATATTGCGGTAGTGGAACAGACCCGTCGGCTTTCGGTGCTTCCGTATCATGGGGAGTGGAGGGATCTAGGAACGTGGGATTCACTGGTGCGGGAAATGAGTTCAGAGCTGAGCGGCCCGGGCTATATTTCAGAAGCTTCTCATGATTCGCATATTATCAATGAACTAGAGATTCCGGTTAGCATCTGGAATGTCCCGGACATCATCGTCGTTGCCGGGCCGGATGGTGTGCTGGTCACCGATCGACAATCATCCACAGGGATTAAGGATATGGTGGCGGAAATTGAGATTGGTCCTCGTTTTGAGGAGCGCTTTTGGGGGAAGCAAACGGTATTGTCCCAGCAACAAGCGGCCGGCGGCTTACAGACAGTCACCAAACGGGTAGTCATCTCTGCTGGAAGATTCATCAGCTATCATGAACATCAGTTCCGTAAAGAGGTGTGGACTATTACGTCCGGGGTGGGAAGCGTCTGTATCGATGGAATAATGCAAATGGTCAACCCCGGTGAGGTTATCGTCGTAGAGCCGGGTACCAAGCATTATATAGGTGCTGTCGAAGGGGATTTGGAGTTCATCGAATCTCAAATGGGGCATATTGTGTCAGAAACCGATATTATCAGATACGAATTTCCCGACTCCATCTAATACTAGCTATATAAGCTTAACTAAAAAAGGTAAATGAGAAACGGAGTTGGCAGAATGGTGCTGTACAATCGAAGCACGATCCGTCTGCGCAGTAGGACTCGGCTGAGTACAAAGGGCGGTATCATAAGGTAGAATGGAGAGTCAGGAACCAATTTTTCTTGGAAACCTTAAATCATCTGAAATTCCTAAAAAAGGTATCCATGCGGTGAACGCGTGAATACCTTTTTCTGTATGAAAGCTTGTCCATAAGACACGGTATAGGACGATGCTTATAAAATCAGTTTCTTGGAAATTAGCCACTCTTTTACCACATCCGTACTGAGGTCTCTTTCAGGTGTCCATTCCACTTTATCCACCAGCTTGCCATGTCTGAATTCCGCAATGGTGGGGGTATACTTTACGTTGTATTCCTCTTTAAATTTATTCCATTGAGGCTTGTCCTTATGAATTTTGTGAACATTCAAAAAAGTGATTTTGGAGCCCAGTTTATACTGCTCAATCATCTTGTTAAAGTTCGGCTCAAAGCGGTTGCAGTCTCCACAGCTAGGTCTGCCTACATAGACAAACACACTTTGGTCCTGCTGGATCATAGTTTTAAAACCATTAATTGTAACCGCATTCAAGTGATCGTATATTTCGGGATAATTGCTTTTACTCGCTTGAATCTCTTTGTCTTTCTGCTGAACAACCTGCTCCAGATCCTGAAATTTGAACACAGCCGAAATAGCGATAGCAATGACGAGCAGCGCAATCACGCTTAGACCGACAATATATCCTTTTTTCACAGAAATCCTCCTTTATTTAACAATCTTATACATACCATAAATGATATTTCCATTTTTCGCTGTAATACTTGTCTCACTCTGTATAAAAAAAGAAGCTTTCCATTCGGAAAGCTTCTTTTTTGAGCAGTATTGGTGGGGCTTTATTATGGTTTAATGGAAACTAGACAACCACCGTCATCAGGTAATCTTGTCGTTTCACTTCAGATTCTGCTGTTTTCAAAACATCCAGATACTGAGCAGAATTCGTCACGATGATCGGCGTGGCTGTCGGGTAACCTGCAGCTTGAATTTGTTCAATGTCAAATTCGAGCAACAGCTGTCCCTGTGTAACCACGTCGCCTTCCTTCACACGCTTGTCAAAAAATTGTCCTTTCAGCTTCACCGTATTGACCCCAACGTGGATCAGAATTTCTGCTCCGTCATTGGAAGTAATACCGATAGCATGTCCGGTCGGGAATACCGTCGTAATCGTTCCGTTTACAGGAGAAGTCAGTACGCCCTCTGTAGGTTCAATCAGAATTCCTTTACCCATAGCCCCTGATGCAAAAGCGACATCAGAAGATTCTTCGAGTGGCAGCACTTTACCTTGCAGTGGACTTACGAGAATTTCCTTCTCGATCACAGTTTCTTTTTTCTCTGGTGTTGGTGTTGCTTTGACAGCTTCTTCTTTTGGATCATCGAAGCCCAAAATCATAACTAGAAGAGCTGCAAGTACAAAGGCAACGAGCAAGCCGATGACAACCCACAAGAATCCAGCTCCAAAATAAGTTGGCAACGCCAGTAAACTAGGCAGGGAGAAGGTATTTGCAGTCGCTCCGCCGGAAGCGATAATAGCCCCGCCAATACCGCCGGATATGCAAGCATAAATAAAAGGTTTTTTCAATTTCAAAGTTACGCCATAAATCGTTGGTTCTGTAATCCCGAATACAGCCGCGATCGTAGAGGAACCTGCCAAAGCCTTCATTTGAGTGTTGCGGGATTTCAGGAATACCCCAAAGGTTGCACCGGCTTGAGCAAGTACGGCTGCTGAAAGCATCGGAAGCATCGTGTCATAACCCAATGTTGCAATATTGGACAGCATAATAGGAACGAAGCCCCAGTGTACGCCGAAAATAACAAATACTTGCCAGAATGCTGCGATAACAGCTCCGGCGATTAATGGGCTTAAATTGTATACCCATATAAAACCGTTCGTCAAGCCCTGACTGATCAGATTACCGACTGGACCAAAAGCCAAAAATGTCAACGGAACAACGACCAGCAGTGATAGCATAGGTACGATAATGTTTTTAACCGATTGATGGATAAAGGAATTGAACCAGCGTTCCACATAGGACTGAACCCATACCGCCAGAATAATTGGAATGACACTGGAACTGTAATTAATCAGAATGATCGGAATACCTAGAAACGCCAATCTTTCCGGGTTGCTTACTGCTGCTATAACCGTTGGATAGATCAGAGCTCCGGCAATTGCCACTGATACAAAGGCGTTTGTCTTAAATTTACGGGACGATGTAATAGCCAGAAACACAGGCAGAAAATAGAAAACACTATCAGAAGCTGCACTTAGAATCAGGTACGTACCGCCTTTATCATTAATCCAGTGGAAAGATAAAATTAACGCCAGTAGCCCTTTAAGCAAACCCGCCCCAGCAAGAGCACCGAGAATGGGAGAAAAAATGCTGGAAATGATATCGACCGCTTTGCCGAGAAAATTCGTTTTTTCGGAAGACTCTTCCTTTTTCTCACCTGCATTTTCGGCATCCTGCAAATTCGTTTCTGCCATCATATGCTCGAATACTTGACCTACATTGTTGCCGATAACCACTTGAAACTGGCCGCTGTTTTCCACTACTGTAATGACACCAGGCGTTGCTTCCAATGCAGCTTTGTCTGCTTTTGTACGATCATTTAATTTAAATCTCAAGCGTGTAGCGCAATGGAATACCGAATTGACATTCTCTTCGCCGCCAACGAGGGTCACTATTTTTCTGGATAGCTCTTTATCGCTCATGTTCAGAACTCCTTATGGGTTATTCTTGTTATGGATAGGGCTTTCTGTTTACTTCATGTTGCTAAGATGCGCCGGCGTGCATCTTTTTAACCTTGTAAACAAGAAAAACCTAAACTCGTAGCGAAAGCAACACGTCCTCTCCTAAAAGAAGAACGTGGATTTCGCCATCAGTTTAGGTTTTGCCTGCCTTACCAGTCACAATCCTTATACGATGAAATTATGAAGTTTACTTGCCTGTTACTCTGTGATATTATTTCGCTCCGTCACTCGATGAATATGAATGGTCAGATACACATATTCGTCTTTGCTTAAATATTGGTCGTATGTTTTTTCCAGATACTCATTGATTTTTTGCGCACAAGCGAAAGCTTCGGTATACGTCTGCCTCACCTGGTTGTACAAAAATTCTTCGCCGCTGTGAATGACCTCTTTACGAATCACCCGCATCGCAAAATATTGCAAATGTGTCAAAAATCTCGAATAGCTAAAGGAGGACTCATCCAGCACAATACCGTAATGATACGTAATAATATTCAATATATGCTGAACGATTTCCGTCATTTTTAGCGTGGATTTCATTTCGTTACCGTCGATTCGAGCGTTCACCATATGCAATGCGATAAAGCCCGCTTCGTCTTCGCCCAGCTTTACTCCGAGCGTATCTTCAATTTTTTGCAGAGCATCCAGTCCAACCTCAAATTCTTTCTTGTAAAAGCGCTTAATCTCGTACAGCATCGCGTTTTGGAGCGCCAGCCCCTTTTCTTGCCGCTGTATGGCAAAATGAATATGATCGGTCAGCGTTAAATAAATATTATCGCTTAATTCTGTATCCAGCACTTGCGTTGCATGGGTCACAATTTCATTTACGACCTCCAGATGCGATACAGGAATATCATTCAGCAGCTCCGTTAATTTGGCTGTGAACTCGTTTTCATTTAACATGAAGATTTTATCTATTTTATGATCATCGACTTGGTCGCCAGCCACCTTTTTGAAGGAAATGCCTCTTCCCATTACAATGACCTCTTTGCCTTTATCATTTTTAGTCAACAGGACGTTGTTATTGAGCACCTTCTCAATAATCATTGAAGTTCCCCCTCCCATCCTTTACCAATAAAAAATGCCTAAGCACAATTCAACACTATTGTTAGCAATAGCACTCAATTGAACTCAGGCATTGCCCGCATTACCGGTCACAATCCTTTTATATAGTGCTATTGTAGCACAAAAAAAAGCGATTTCAACATATTTTATTCTTATTCGACAAAAAACATTACATACACAGGTACTTTCACCTAGCCCCCCGGTTAAGCGTTACTCTATGTAGTCGTGCGTTCAATGAGGCTGTATTGCAGGGTATGCAGCTCCATTTGGTGACCTACGAGCTGAGGGGAAAGCATGTAAAAAGCATTTTGCGCCTGAGCTGCAATCGGGTTCTGGATGGTTGTAATGCCCATAGTATGCGCAAGTTCCGTATTATCAAACCCGACAATCGCCAGATCTTCCGGCACGTTCAGCAGTTGTCTACGGGCTTCGCAGAGGATCCCAACCGCCACGTAATCGTTGGAGCACAGAATAGCCTGTGGGAATTCATCCCGATACTGTAACAAATCACGCACCACCTGTTCACCGTCACGGATGTTATAGATGGAAGAATAATTCCAATGCTGCAATACAGGAAGATTGTGCTGCTCCATAATATACGCATAGGCTCGTTGTCTGCTGTGGGTGTTGATGCTGCTCGGGCGACCAAAGGCATTGGCTATACGAGTATAGCCTTTTTGTATCAAGTGTTTTAGCGCTAGCATATATCCTTCATACTGGTCCATGGCGACGGAGCGAATATCAGTATGATCCATTCGTTGCCATGACACGATCGGGCCATACTTGCAATAAGTGCTTAACAAATCGGTATCATTTACACAGGAAATGATAACTAACGCATCAACTCTTTTTCTTTTCAGATCTTCGAAGGCCAGAAGCTCTTTCTTCTTGTCTTCTCCAGAAGTATAAATAATCGTTTGGAATTCATACTGGGCCGCCACTTCTACAAAGCTGTTCAGAAATGCGAGAACAATTTCATTAATGGTTGAAGTGATTATGCCAATTTGAAGGGTCTGACCTTTGGATAAGGAAATGGCGTTCCGGTTGGGAACGTAATCCAGCTCCTGCATGATTTTTAAAATTTTGCTTCTCGTTTCCTGGCTCACATGGGGGGAATTATTTAACACTCTGGATACCGTAGCTTTGGAAAAGCCAGCCAGTTTGGCAATTTGATCAAGATTCGACATGATGCTTCTCCTCACATAAGAAAAATACTTGACATGAAACGCGTTACAACGCTTAGGATGCTTATGAGGGCATTACGTCCATTTTATATCATCTGTCAATGCATTTCAAAAAAACAGTTCTTATGATGCGGGATTATTCTGGCAATACTTGCGATATCGTAAAGCTAAGCCTTTAGGGAACGAGGGGATTTGCGAAATGACGATTCAAATTGCATATTTAGGATTTGGTAAAAGTACAACCAGATATCATCTGCCCTATGTTCAGATCAGGGACACCTTTCAAGTATCGAGAGTGTTCACACGCCAAGTGAGGGAGGACATGGAAACGGCTTACCCGGACATTCAGTTCTCGGACCAAATTATGGACGTTCTGGGCGACCCGGAAATATCACTTGTCGTTGTATGTACGCCTTCCTCTACGCATTATGAATATGCAAAATTGGCACTATCCCATGGCAAGCATGTGCTGGTGGAAAAGCCTTTTTGTGAAAACCTTGAGCAAGCGTGGGAACTGACCCAACTCGCCAAGGAACATAATCTCATCATTATGCCTTATCAAAACCGTAGGTTTGACAGCGATTATCTGGCGTTCAAGGAAGCTCTCAATTCCGGAAAACTGGGCGACATCGTCGAAATTGAATCCCATTACGATTATTTCCGTCCCGATGCCAGTATGCCCGGCGGCAATCCTGTCAACGGAATGTACTACGGACTCGGTGTTCATACATTGGACAGGCTCATCGCCTTATTTGGCAGACCGGAGCAAGTCGGGTATGACATCAAGTCCATTCGTACTCCTCAGGGCGCTGATGATTACAACGAAACCATATTGTATTACCCGGACAAAAAAGTGATTGTCAAAACCTCTCTTGTGGTGTGCCTGCCTTACCCGCAGTTCACCATTCACGGGACGAAAGGCAGCTTTGTCAAATGGGGGGACGATCAGCAGGAAACCTGGCTGAAAGCCAGCAAGACCCCGGATACGGAAGGTTTCGGACTGGATGATCCGTCTTCCTATGGCAAGCTTAAATACGTGCTACCCGGTAGCAGTGAAGCTATTGAAGCTATTGAAGAAACCATTCCTACACCGGTAGGAGATTATGGACAACTGTATGACTCATTGTATGCGTCTATCGTGAACGGCACACCCAAGCTGGTGAAGGACGAGGAGATTTTGCTGACAATTGAAATATTGGAAAACGGCTTTAAGCAGCCTTCCCCGTCCATCGTTGATTTCCGGCGATAGACTTGCCATCAAGAAAGGAAGTTATGCCATAATGAAGCTCGGAATGATGCACAAAAATAACTCAAAAGGCGGGAATCTATTTATGAGTTCTCCATTTCCGGAAGGATTTTTGTGGGGCGGAGCAGTAGCTGCCAACCAGTGTGAGGGTGCTTACAACGAGGATGGTAAAGGCTGGTCCACTCAGGACGTTTCGCCACAAGGAATCAAGGGCCCTATTACAGAAGTGCCTACAGAGGACAATATGAAGTTGGTAGGTATTGATTTTTACCATCGTTACAAAGAAGATATCAAGCTGTTTGCCGAAATGGGCTTCAAGGTGTTCCGAACCTCCATTGCCTGGTCCCGTATCTTCCCGAACGGTGATGAACTGGAACCGAATGAAAAAGGTCTGCAATTCTATGATGATCTGTTCGACGAATGCCATAAATACGGCATTGAGCCGCTCGTTACCATTTCCCATTATGAAACACCGCTGCATTTGTCCAAGCATTATAATGGATGGGTTAACCGCGAGCTGGTGGGTTTTTATGAGCGTTATGCAAGAACGGTATTTTCACGTTACAAGGATAAAGTAAAATACTGGCTGACCTTCAACGAAATCAATTCGATTTTGGAAGAACCCTTTATGAGCGGCGGTATTTACACACCGAAGAAGGAACTGAGCAAACAAGACCTGTATCAAGCCATTCACCACGAGTTTGTAGCTAGTGCGACGGCTGTAAAAGTTGGCCATGAGCTTGCTCCAAATGCTCAGATCGGCTGTATGGTGCTCAGTATGCCAACCTATCCACTGACTCCCAACCCGGACGATGTGATCGCAACGATGGATTATGAGCAAAAGAACTACTTCTTTGGCGATGTTCATGTGAGAGGAAGCTATCCTGGCTACATGAAGCGTTACTTTAGAGAGAATGGCATCGAGATTCACATGGAGCCGGGAGATGAAGAAATTCTCAAGCATACCGTGGATTTCATCTCGTTCAGCTACTATGTAAGCACATGCGAAACAGCCGATAATTCCAAAAAAGGCGGCGAAGGCAATTTGATCGGCCGTGTGACCAACCCGTACCTGAAAGCAAGCGAATGGGGCTGGCAGATTGACCCGCAAGGTCTGCGTTATGTGATGAATATGTTCTATGACCGTTATCAAAAACCACTGTTTGTCGTGGAAAACGGTCTGGGCGCTGTCGATCAGCTCATCACGAACGAGCAAGGAGAAAAGACAGTTGAGGATGACTATCGTATCCAATACCTGAACGACCATTTGGTACAAGTAGGCGAAGCCATTGCCGATGGCGTAGAAGTGATGGGCTACACTTCATGGGGCTGTATTGACCTGGTGAGCGCATCTACCGCTGAACTGAAAAAACGCTATGGCTTCATTTACGTAGACCGTCATGATGATGGTTCAGGCACACTGGAAAGATACCGCAAAAAATCGTTCCATTGGTACAAAGAAGTCATCAGCACGAACGGACAAAGCCTGAAACGTTAATGTTGTGAACACAGCAAGCGGGGGATTTCCATTGCAACACCTGACGGGAATGCTCCACAAGTATTAACATATAAACTAAGAAAAGAGATGTTTATATTATGACCAAGACTGTAAAAGGATTTCCGAAGAATTTCCTGTGGGGCGGGGCAACCGCAGCCAACCAATTGGAAGGCGCTTTTGACGTAGATGGAAAAGGACTGTCCAGTGCGGATGTGATAGCTTATATTCCCAAGGATCAACGAACAAACGATCATGCTATGGACATTTCGTCCCAGCGGCTTGAAGATGTCTTGGCAGGTAAGGTAAACGCGCGTTTTCCAAAACGTGAAGGCGTAGATTTCTTTCATCATTATAAAGAGGATATCGCTTTGTTTGCGGAAATGGGATTTAAAGTGTTTCGTATGTCGATTAACTGGTCCCGTATTTTCCCGAATGGCGATGATGCACAGCCGAATGAAGCCGGCCTGCAATTTTATGACAATGTATTCGATGAACTGCGCAAGTATAACATTGAACCGCTTGTGACATTGTCCCACTATGAAACACCGCTAGGTCTGACACATAAATATAATGGCTGGTTGGGTCGCGAAGTCATACAGCACTACGTAAATTATGCAGAGACGGTATTTACACGTTATAAAGATAAAGTGAAATACTGGCTGACTTTTAATGAGATCAACGTGATGACGATGAGTCCGTTCACAGGTGGCGGTGTGGTCATTGACCGTGTAGATAACAAGCAACAAGCGATCTATCAAGCCCTGCATCACCAGTTTGTGGCGAGCGCATTGGCGACAAAACGAGGCCATGAGATTATTCCGGGCTCTCAAATCGGCTGTATGCTGGCTCGTATGGAAAGCTATGCACATACGTGTAACCCGGAGGACGTGCTGAAAAGTCAGCATGAAAACCAGATGAATCTGTTCTTTACGGATGTACATGCCCGTGGGGAATATTCAAATTATATGAACCGTTATTTTGAAGAAAATAATATTGTTTTGCACACAGAACCCGGCGATGCCGAAATTCTGAAAAACAACACGGTCGATTACATCTCATTCAGCTATTACATGACCTTGACCGTCTCTGCAGGACCGGAAGGCGAGAAGGCAGCGGGGAACCTGATTGGCGGCGTGAAAAATCCGTATTTACAATCCTCTGACTGGGGCTGGCAGATTGATCCGATCGGCCTGCGTGTTACGCTGAACACATTATATGACCGCTATCAAAAGCCGCTGTTCATCGTGGAAAACGGCTTAGGTGCATATGACAAGGTGGAAGAAGACGGCTCCATTCACGACACGTATCGCATTGATTATTTGCGCCAGCATATCGCACAAATGAAGGAAGCGATTGCGGACGGTGTGGATCTGATTGGTTACACTAGCTGGGGACCTATCGACCTTGTGAGTATGTCGACTTCCGAAATGTCCAAGCGTTACGGGTTTATTTATGTTGATCTGGATGATGACGGTAATGGAACACTGAAGCGATCCAAGAAGGATTCTTTTGACTGGTACAAAAATGTAATTGCCACTAACGGCGAAGAACTGTAATTCAAGCTAACTGAATATAACCCAATATGGCCTGGGGGCGGGTGCAGCAGAGAACATCATGAGGATGAATTTGGCTGCGCCCGCCTTTATTTTATAGGCTCATCTTAAGATAACCAAACGACTTCACAAATTTTTCACTTGTAAAAAGCTGAAAGTTTTCTGTATAATAAAAAACAATTTCATATGTCTGGTTGATGTTTGCGGGAGATGGAACGTAAGTTCCGACCGAAGGGGCAAAACTCTCAGGTGCTTGGGCTGATAACAGCAACAAGCGGGACCGTAAACGGACAGAACTCTGGAGAGACCCTTAATTGGGCGCCGAAGGTGCACCGCAGATATCATCTGCTTAAACTCTCAGGCAAAAGGACAGAGACGCGAATAACCTGTGACAGGGTATGCCCTAGGCTTTTTTATGAGCTGTTAGTGGCTGAATCCTGCACAAGATGGTTGTATTTTTTCGTGCCTTTAACCTCTCCAGGAGTCGAATCAGCGGATTTGACTCTTTTTTGTTTTTTAATATGCTGGAGGAGCGGGTTGAAATGAATTTGGTACATGTGTTAGAGACAATTAGCAGTTGGATATGGGGTGCCCCTCTGATCATTCTCGTCATGGGAACAGGTCTGTGGCTGACCATACGTTTGAAAATGTTGCAGGTTTTCCGCCTGCCTCTGGCGATCAAGCTGATCGGCAAGGCCCCAAATGAAGGTAGCGGGGATGTCAGCAGCTTTGCGGCCCTGAGTACGGCGCTGGCGGCTACAGTAGGTACAGGAAGTATTGTCGGCGTCGCGACAGCGATAAAACTGGGCGGACCGGGTGCTCTGTTCTGGATGGTTGTTGCAGCCTTTTTCGGGATGGCGACGAAATATGCAGAAGGTGTGCTTGCAGTAAAATACCGGGTGAAGGATCGGAATGGACAATTTTCCGGCGGCCCGATGTATTATATTGAAAAAGGGCTTGGACGCCGCTTTAAACCGTTGGCGATGCTGTTTGCTTTTTCCGGGATGCTGGTAGCGCTGTTCGGGATTGGAACATTTCCTCAGGTCAAAGCGATTGTATCCTCAACCGAAAACAGCTTCGGTGTTCCGCCAATTGTAACGGCATTGATTATTGCTACCCTTACGGGACTCGTTACCATTGGAGGACTCAAGAGCATTGCCAAGGTATCGACCAAAGTGGTCCCTTTCAAAACAGGCTTGTACGTGTTGATCTGTATGATCGTACTGATTCGGTTCGCCGATCAGATTCCTGCCGCACTCGCACTTGTGCTGCATTCGGCATTTTCCACGACGTCTGCGACGGGTGGATTTGCCGGGGCTACGATTATGCTGGCGATGCGCAGCGGGGTAGCCAGAGGGATTTTTGCCAATGAGGCCGGATTGGGAAGCGCACCGATTGCAGCCGCAGCCGCCAAAACCAAATGGCCTGCGGAGCAGGGGTTGATTTCCATGACAGGTGTGTTTATAGATACGATGATTATTTGTGTGATGACCGGGCTAACGCTGCTGGTTAGCGGAGTATGGAGCGGTCCTACCGATGCGGGCTTGATGACGCAGCAAGCTTTCTCCAGCGCATTCCCGCTTGGTGCAGAACTGCTCACAATCATTCTGATTATGTTCGCGTTCACCACGATGCTTGGCTGGAACTACTACGGAGAACGCTGTGTTGAATATTTGCTGGGTGTCAAATGGATTAAACCGTACCGTTATCTGTTCATTGCGCTGGTTGCCGGAGGCGCGTTTATTAAGCTGGATGCGATCTGGTTACTGGCAGATATTTTTAACGCAATGATGGCCTTCCCGAACTTGATTGCACTGCTTGGCTTGTCGGGAATTGTAGTAGCAGAAACCCGTACCTATATGGATTCCCTGTATCCCAACAAGAAAAAGGGAATACTCGCAGGTGCCAGTGCAGGAGCAGCCATAGACATAGAAGAAAAAGGACAAACAGTCAGCTCGTAAAGTCCGATATATCCGAATTTAAGAATATTGAATCTGCAAGATCATTTGCCAGGATAACGAAAGGGAGTGTCCCTCAGCATTACAGGCTGGGAGAACACTCCCTTTTTGCATTATAGAGCAGGATAAAGCTGGCTCAGTAAATCTAATCTTTGGTAAATACCGTTTAACTGGGACAGCGTAATTTGGAGCGTAAATTTGCGCTCATCGGTTAATACGATTAACGGCCATAAATAATCATTCGATGCTCCTATGAAGGTGAATGCGCCGAGAAATGCGAACGCAGGATGTAGAATAGGGAGCGCCACATTCCAATTTCCTGGACACTCATCGAGTCATTTGTGCTTGGTAATGCATCATCACAGTTTTGGTATACGGTGATGATGTTGCAATTTCAATTGCTGATGCCAGTCCTTATTTTCATCTGCTACAAATATCTGGCTAAGCCTAAGCGGTTCATTCCGCTGCTTATTGTGAGCTTCGTGATCTTCGGAGAGTGGCTATGGATGTACGATACCTTCGTATTCCAAGGAGCATATGCGATTAGTCTGCGTTACCTTGACCGCTTTTTCGTTAGTTATTTTATTTATGCTTTACTAGGTGGAATCGCTTGGGTATATAAGAAACAGTTCGACGGAGTGCTTCGCAGGATTCAGTTCATACTCATTCCGGTAATGCTGCTTATTCTCATTTGGACAAATCACGAATTTTTCGGTTTTGGATTTGAGGATATGTCCTTCGGAAATCTGATTTATCTGAAGCCGTCGCAAGGCATCTGATTAGCGTGAATTCCCGTTCACTTCCCTATTACAAATGGTTATCTACTTACGAGTATCGAGCCTTTACAGCGAATGTGTTCATTCTGGTCATCGTGCTGCGCTTGTTTGGTGACTTGATAGGCCAGCTTCCTTTCTTCGTGGGGCTACTCTTGGTTTATCTATCGACTGTAGCATGTTCCTTCAGCGTCGTCTTTGCTTTTGCGCAGTTAAAGGTGTGGGCTGAGGGGGTATTTCTGAGACAGAAAGGAGCGCACAGCACCAATCGCTAAGATAAGTGCTTAAAAATAAACAATACATGTAACATCGTGTATATGACACTATAATTTAGGTGTATCTAAGTTATTGGCAGATTGACGGCAATCATAAAGGGTATCTCGATGATTGAAGAGATACCCTTTTTGTGTAAAGAAGCGGCGGAGAAATTCAAGAGCTTATCGAACCTGAACTTACTACATCAACCGTTGTATTTCATCTTTCAGAATTTCGGATCGCGTACCGAAAATAACCTGTACCGTACCGCTGCCAAGCCTGATGACTCCCGACGCTCCGAGCTGCTTGAGAGCTTGGTCGTTAACCGCTTTGTCGTCTTTGACGACGAGACGCAGCCGTGTGATACACGCATCGATGCTTTGGATATTGTCCGAACCGCCGAGATAGGCCAGCACCTTGCCTGCATGACTGGACTGACTGTTGGATGTGGCACCCGCCTTATCATTGGGTTTGGGTTCGTTAGTGTCAGGCATGAGGCTGTCTTCTGCATCGTCTTCACGCCCAGGGGTTTTTAGGTTGAATTTGAGAATGATGAATCGGAACAGGAAGTAATATATGACGGCAAAAGCAAGCCCGACCAGGATCATTCGCCATGGGTGGGTGGAGAGCTTCATATTGACCAGATAGTCAATGAGTCCTGCTGAAAAAGAAAAGCCGAGTTTGACATCCAGTAGGTACATGATCAGGCCACTCAGACCTGTAAGCAGTGCATGGATGCCGTAAAGCAACGGTGCTACGAACATAAAGGAAAATTCGAGGGGCTCGGTAATTCCGGTCAGGAACGATGCCAGCGCTGAACCGATGAAGATGGAAGCGACCGCTTTACGTTTTTCCGGTTTGGCCGTATGAATAAAGGCGAGGGCAGCCGCAGGCAGAGCGAACATCATAATGGGGAAGAAGCCGGACATAAACATTCCTGCCGATTTATCGCCTGCGAAGAAACGCGTCAGGTCACCGTGAACGACCTCGCCTGCCGCATTGGTGTAGTCACCGATTTGAAACCACGCGATAGCGTTCAATACATGATGCAAACCGAGCGGAATCAGCAGCCGATTAGCGATCATGAATACCATCGACCCGATTCCGCCAAAGCCGACAATCCAGTTGCCGAAGGCTGCAATCCCGTCTTGTATTGGACTCCAAATCATACCGAGCAGAATGGCCAGAATCATGGTCGTGAAGGCCGTGATCATAGGGACGAAACGTTTGCCCGAGAAGAAACCGAGCCAATCTGGAAGCTGGATGCTGTGATATTTTTTGAACAGAAAAGCAGACCATCCGCCGATAAAAATACCACCCAATACCCCCATGTCCAGTTTGACGTCATCCGGGATATATGCAAATATGCCCGGTACTGCCGCCAAAATGCGGGTCAGCACCATGTAGGCAATGACTGCTGATAGTGCGGCTACAGCATCCCCGGCCAGGCCAATAGCAACACCGATGGCGAAAATTAACGCCAGATTGCCGAAGACAGCACCCGCCCCCTCGTTCAGAAAAGGAGTGACATAATGATTCAGAAATCCGCCCACTGCGGAACCAAGTGGTATATCCGTTTCATAGTTAATCAGAGCCAATCCTTGTAAAATCCCTGCGGCGGGTAGTGTGGCTACTGGAAGCATTAACGACTTGCCGATTTTTTGCAGAAATTTCAGCATAACATTCTTCCCTTCTTCGTCGAGTTTGGAAGCGTCGTACCATCCTGAAATTCTTACTGGACAACAAAAAAGAACCGCAAAGCGGATCTCTTTCCTTTCGCTTTCTAGCTCATAACTATGAGTTTGGTCATATACCCAAAAACTGGGTTGCCCATTTTTTACATCATAAATCGGGAAATCTGACACGGTCAACGATTATTTTAGTACATAAGAAAACGTAAATCCGCAGTTGACATCGCTTACAAGCTTATATAATATCAAATTTAAGTTAATAATCGTGACGGAGACAAGAGAGCCACGCAGACATCCCATGCAAGAGCACAGGGGGCGGTTTGTGATGGCTTTTCTTTTTTTGTGCGCGGTGAAAGCGATTAAAAATCGGTTGATCTATTGAGGAGGTAGGTTGTATGTCGCCATACGCAGCCGAATTCGTAGGGACAATGATCCTTATTGCTCTAGGTGGCGGAGTGTGCGCAGGGGTGTCCCTGAAAAAATCATTTGCCCACGGCTCTGGCTGGATTGTGATCGGATTCGGATGGGGGCTCGCGGTCGCCGTTGCGGTATATGCGGTTGGCCAGATCAGCGGAGCACATTTGAATCCGGCGGTGACGCTGGCGCTTGCATTTCAGGGAGCTTTTCCGTGGAGGGATGTTCCGGGCTATATTACAGCACAGCTTCTTGGGGCCATGGCGGGTGCCGTGATCGTGGTTCTGCATTATTTACCCCACTGGAAAGAGACGGAGGACACAGCAACCAAACTCAGTGTATTTGCTACAGGACCGGCTATGGATCATCCGTTCGCCAACGTGCTTAGTGAAATGATAGGTACTTTCATCTTTGTTCTTGCTTTGCAGTCATTCGGTGCCAACTCCTTTACTGAGGGACTGAAACCACTTATTGTGGGTTTTCTGGTTGTCAGTATCGGCTTGTCCTTGGGCGGGACGACAGGTTATGCTATTAATCCGGCTAGAGATTTGGGCCCGCGTCTTGTGCACTGGTTGCTTCCGATTCCCGGTAAAGGCACATCTAACTGGAAATATGCCTGGGTGCCAATTGTAGGTCCGTTGCTGGGGGGCTCTTTCGGAGGGTTGTTTTACCAGACCGTATTTAAAGGGAATATGACTCCAGCTTTCTGGATTGTGTTGGGTATGATTGTAGTGGTACTTATGATTACCTTTCGTTTCAGCCGTACTTATAAAAGTTATAAAGCTAATAAAATAACAGCATAAAATGAGCGGATTACAGGGGGAGAGACCAACGATGGAAAAATATATTTTGTCACTGGATCAGGGAACGACAAGCTCAAGAGCGATTTTATTTAACAGTAAAGGGGATGTGGTGTACTCGGCTCAGCGGGAGTTTCCGCAATACTTTCCTCATCCCGGCTGGGTAGAACAGAATGCGAATGAAATCTGGAGTTCCATTCTTGGGGTCATTGCATCCTGTCTATCCGAATCCGGTGTAAAAGCGAACCAAATTGCCGCTATCGGCATTACCAATCAGCGTGAATCGGTAGCCGTGTGGGACAAAAATACAGGACTTCCTGTGTATAACGTACTTGTATGGCAGTCGCGCCAAACCTCCGAGATCTGCGAGGAACTGAAGCAGCAAGGGCATCAGGAGCTATTCCACAGTAAAACAGGGCTGTTGATTGACCCGTATTTCTCAGGCACAAAAGTGAAGTGGATACTGGATCATGTAGAAGGTGCGCGGGAAAAGGCAGAGCGAGGCGACTTGCTGTTCGGTACGATTGATTCGTGGCTGATCTGGAAGCTATCCGGCGGCAAGGCGCATGTGACCGACTATTCCAACGCAGCCAGAACACTGATGTATAACATTTATGAGCTAAAGTGGGACGAAGAACTGTTGGACATTCTCGGTGTGCCAAAAAACATGCTGCCTGAGGTACGGCCTTCTTCCGAGGTATATGCACATACGGTGGATTATCATTTCTTTGGTCAAAATATACCGATTGCAGGCGCAGCGGGTGATCAGCAGGCGGCTCTATTTGGTCAGGCTTGTTACGAAAAAGGGATGATCAAGAATACTTACGGCACAGGTTGCTTCATGCTGATGAACACGGGCGATCAACCGGTGGAGTCCAAGCACGGACTTATTACGACCATCGCTTGGGGGCTGGAGGAAGGCAAGGTGCAATATGCGTTGGAGGGGAGTGTCTTTGTAGCGGGTTCGGCGATTCAGTGGCTTCGTGACGGTCTGCGCATGTTCCGTGAAGCCAAAGACAGTGAAGCCTATGCAGCCCGCGTTCCCTCTTCGGAAGGGGTGTATCTGGTACCAGCTTTTGTTGGCCTGGGCAGTCCATACTGGGATAGTGAGGTGCGTGGAGCGATGTTTGGCCTGACACGTGGCACCACGAAGGAGCATTTTATCCGTGCAACACTGGAGGCACTTGCTTACCAGACGAAGGACGTGCTTGCAGCGATGGAAATTGACTCCGGCATTGCCGTGAAGACGTTGCGGGTGGATGGAGGAGCCGTGCTGAACAATTTTCTGATGCAATTCCAGAGCGATATTCTCGATGCCACAGTAGAGCGACCAGTGATCCATGAGACGACAGCACTGGGAGCCGCATGTCTGGCAGGTTTGGCGATTGGATATTGGAAGAGCATGGATGAACTGCGCAAGCGTGTGAGGGTGGAGCGATCTTTTGCCCCCGCTATGGATGAAGAAACGCGCAGCAGTTTGTATGAGGGCTGGAAAAAGGCCGTGAACGCGACGATGGCCTACAAGTAATAGCTTAAACGAAGGGTCTCTTCTGAACGATGCGCAGCAATAAGATGACTTCTGAATTGATCAGGAGTCATCTTTTTTTAGGCCCATGTTGTTACTCTGATTAAAACCCGCAAGTTGAACATTTTTTTCAAAGTGTCCATCTTGCGGGTCACAGTTCATGTAATACTGATGTGTTATTAGCCCAATTACCGGGTACGGATTTGGACACACGTCCAGTGGTAACCGCTGAGAGGCTGGTGTGTGTTAACCCTTGACCAGCGTATGGTTCCAATTTTGCCGGGCTCCGCAGGAGCTACGAATGACTAGTTCCGGCTCTACTTTAATACATTTCGTTTCCATTTGTTTATTCATCAGGTCAAACAGCACCATAGCGGCTAGACGGCCTATTTTTTGTTTGTCTTGTTTTACAGTAGTCAGTGGAGGGTCGGTATAACGACAGGCTTCTATATCATCACATCCCACCACAGCAATATCTTCGGGTACTTTCAAGCCGCTCTCCTTGAAAGCACGTATGGCACCAAAGGCAAGCAGATCGGTAGCCGCAAAAATAGCCTTTGGTAAATTTCCTTGCTGTATCCATGCCTTCGCTATCTGGTATCCATCTTCCGCCGCGTAGTCCTTACCATACACTATCCATTCAGGTCTGACATCAAGACTAAACCGTTTTAGTGAAGTGATAAAGGCTTCTTCTCTCTCTTTAATAACCAAGGATGGGCGTTCAATGCCTATAAAACCCATATCGCGGTAGCCATTCATGTAAAAATGCTCAACAACCTTCATTGAGATCTTCTGATTGTCGGACATAATGTAGCAGGAACTGGCTCCGGTTAGTTCAATATCGACACCGATGCAGGGGATGGGGCTGGCGTCGAGATCAAAAACGCTCTTCTCCACTTCATCTCCAGCAATAATAATGCACCCGTCCACTGAAAAATATTTCGAGCGAGCCAAATAGTCCTCCCCATTATCCAAAAATTTCTCATTCGAAAAAAACAACAAATCGTAACCGAGCAAGCCAATCTGTTTTTTGAAGACATTAATGATATCTACAAAAAAAGGATGGCTAAAATCGACATTCAGCTTGCCAGCGAATATAACGCCAACCAGATTTGATTTTTTGGTAGCAAGCGTTTTAGCCGAGGAGGAGGGTCTATAGCCTGTTTCCTCCATAATTTTAAGCACTCGCTGCCGGGTTTCCTCACTGATATCAGTGTAATTGTTTATGATTTTCGAAACCGTTGCTACCGAAACGCCTGCCATACTCGCTATTGTTTTTATATTCATGAAATCCTCCGAAACTAAACTGGTTTAGTTGAATTGACTTTGCATTCTAAATTTAATGATTACTCGTATTCTATGCTACCTCATAGAGGAGAGTCAACAGTGCTATTTAGGATGTAGTTTAATGTATTATGGGAAAATAAGTTTAATTTAAAGGTATTTTATGTTTTTTTTGATAATTCACAAATCTCTATTTACAAATACAGATCATCGTTACATAATGGTAAATGTGAATAACGAAACTGCTTTCGTAAAATGAAAAAGCATTTATTCTAAGATTATTTGGGGGGATTCTGCAATGCTAAAAAAGAGTATTTCTTTACTTATTGTAACCGCTTTAATCGTGGTATTGGCCGCTTGCGGTAAAGGTAACGAAGCTGTACAGAACGGGGATAAAAAGATCACATTAAAGATTATTCATTGGCAACAGGAAAACATTAATAATTATATTAAGGAATTTAATAAAAAGTTTGAAGCGAAATATCCGGATGTTCAGGTAGAGTACACGACCGTTCCTGCCGACTCCACGTATGATCAATTGATGCAAACGCGCATGAACGCCGGTTCATCCGGTGATGCAGACATTATCCCTTTGAAATTCAGCTTTGTAGGCGCACCGCAGGAATGGTCTAAGGGAGCGGCTGATCCGATGTGGAAACAGTGGATTGATGGAGGATTAATTGCAGATCTTTCAGATCAAGCGTTTATGAAGAATTATAATCCTACGGATGTCAAAAATGCTATGACCTATAACAACAAGGTATACGGTGTGAATATGGGGAAAGTGGCTCTGACGGGTCTATTCTATAACAAGGAAATTTTTGAGAAGTATAACCTAACCGTACCTACAACATGGGATGAACTGGTGAATGTCATGAAGGTGCTTAAGGAGAACGGCGTAGAGCCTCTTGGTTTCGGGGGTAAGGACGTATGGCCGATTAACCTCGCTGTTCAGGGGCTCCAAGCTTCCATCCACGATAATCAACTGGAATATATCAAAGGACTGTGGACAGGCAAGACGAAATTAACAGATGCTTCCCAGCTTGAGGTGCTGGAAAAAACGCAGATTCTAATGAATAACGCTATCAATGGATTCATGGGAATTGATTACGGAACCTTGCCAAGTTTGTTTGCAACAGGTCGTGTAGCTATGATCGCAGACGGTACATGGGATGCAGCTACCATCCAGACGGCAAATCCAAATCTGAAATTTGGTTATTTCCCGATTCCCGGCAGTAATGATCCCGCTAAAAATAAAAATCTTGCAGGCAAGTACGATATGACCTGGATGGTATTGGAAAAGTCACCAAACAAGGAATATGCGATCAAATGGCTTGAAATGCTCTCCGAAAAGCAGAACTATACGGATTTTGTGAACGCTGCGGGATTTTTACCAACACAGCCTGATGTGAAGTTAAGTAGTGCATTCATTAATGAAATCGAGCCTTCGCTGAAGGACTTCAAGCTCTCTTGGGACCAGTTGTTCATCAACCGCAAAAATGTTGGACAGTACATCAAGGATGCCAGCGTACACGCAGAATTTCTGACGCCTGCTGGTCCTTTGAAGACGCCTTTAGAGCTTGCGCAAAAATCTCAGGCGGATTGGGAAGCGGCGGCTCCTAAATAAATCAGTAAAATCTGCATCAACGCAATGATACATTTTACCTGTGTGTCGGGCCTGATTCAAGGTTCCGGCACACGAATTATGATCTTGTCAGGTAGCTGTAAGCCTCCTGTAAATAATGAAAAAAAGGTGTGAGGCCCATGTATCCCTTCGGAAAGGGAGCTCCCCGGTTAATGCCATATTTTTTACTGAGTATTCCGGTGCTGATATATTTAATTCTTGGTTTTGGACCTTCCATGGTAACGGTGTTATTTTCCTTTACGAATGCTACAGGGGTACCGGGACAAACGTGGAATTTTGTGGGGTTTGATAATTATATGACCTTTTTTAGCTCCTCTGACTCCGGGGATCGGATTGCTTCCATTGGTCGTTCCTTGTATTTTGCCGTAGCAGTGGTAATCATTCAAAATGCGGTGGGTCTGTTCATGGCCATCCTTATTAATAAGAAGCTCAAGGGTGATGTATTCTACCGCGCTGTATTTTTCCTGCCGGTTGTGCTGGGAGTGACCGTATCCGGTCTGATCTGGCAATTGATTGCCAATCCGCTGGGCGGTCCTGCGCAAACCATTATGAACTTTTTCGGAACAAGTTCCAATTTTTTCGGTGATTATAATATTGCATTTGAATTGATTATTTTTGTTCAAGTATGGATGTATATGGGCTATTCGATGACTATTTTTTTAGCGGGCCTTCAATCTATTCCCAAAGATTTGTATGAAGCTGGATATATGGATGGAGCTTCCGGTTGGAAAGCCTTCAAAAATATTACCTTTCCTATGATTGCACCGTCCTTTACGGTCAACATGTTACTGTCCATTATCGGAGCGCTCCAAACCTTCGACATCATCTATGTGCTGACAGGCGGTAAATTCAATACGACAACACTTGCATTCGATGTGTACGCAACAGCCTTTGGCTCGGGAACGTCTGATTATGGTCTTGCTTCCGCAGTAGCTATGATACAGTTTCTGTTCGTATTTACGGTATCTATGATTGCTTTATATTACTTGCGTAGAAGAGAGGTGGAAATGTAATGAGCAGTACTAAAGGAACAAAAATGCTGAGCTACATCATCGTACTGCTCATGCTTTCATTATATTTGTTTCCACTTTTTTATCTCTTTAATGTGTCAATGAAGACCCAAAGTGAATATCTGATTGATCCTGTGGCTCTGGCCAAGGGCTTTCGGTTCGAGAATTTCATGGATGCATGGGAAAAAGGTAATTTTTCTCAATATATGTGGAACAGTATTTTGTATACGGGCGTATCTACCCTATTGACGTTGGTGTTATCCGTGTTTGCTGCTTTTCCGCTGGCGCGAGGATACGTTAAGTTCAGTAACTTCTTTTACGTATTTTTTCTAATCTCCATGTATCTGCCTAACCCGCTGATTCCACAATTTGCGCTTATTAATAGCATGGGACTGTACAACACACAGCTTGGTTTTATTTTGCTGAAAACGACGGGAACAGGAATTGCGTTCCTGATGTTTGTTGGATATATAAAATCTGTTTCACGCGAACTGGATGAAGCGGCTGCAATGGACGGAACTGGATATGTACGCTATTTGTTTACGATTTTGGTGCCACTGATGAAGCCGGTGTTGGCAACAGGCGTCATTTTGACTGCCATCGGAGTGTGGAACGATATCATAGGCCCTACTATTTATTTGTCTGATCCCGCGTATCAGCCGGTAACCAAGGGATTGTTCTCCTTCTACGGGCAATACATGAACAACTGGCCACTGCTGGCCTGCGGTATTCTGATTGTTACGCTTCCGCTTGTTATTCTGTACATTTTCCTCCAGCGTTTTATCGTCAGCGGAGCGATGGCAGGAGCCATTAAGTCTTAATTGATGAAAGGATGACATCGAATATGAATGATAAAAGTTTTGCATTTCCAACCTCCTTCGTATGGGGGACCTCGACCTCTGCGTATCAAATTGAGGGGGGCATGGCTGAGGAAGGAAAGACGCCTTCCATTTGGGATGCCTTCTGTCAAATACCGGGGAAGGTGATCGGCGGTGACCACGGAGATATAGCCTGCGATCACTTTCACCGCTTCAAGGAAGACGTGCAACTGATGAAGCAGCTAGGTTTTTTACATTACCGTTTTTCTGTGGCCTGGCCTCGTATTATTCCTGCAGAGGGTGTGGTTAACGAACAGGGGTTACTCTTCTACGAAAACTTGCTGGATGAGATTGAGGCGGCCGGGCTGATTCCGATGCTGACGCTATATCACTGGGATCTACCGCAGTGGATCGAGGACAAGGGTGGCTGGACGAACCGTGAGACTACTGAGCATTTTAAAATTTATGCCTCTTTACTAATGGATCGGTTTGGACAACGCGTAAACTGGTGGAACACGATGAACGAGCCTTATTGTGCCTCTATCCTGGGCTATGGTACAGGTGAACATGCTCCCGGCCATGAGAACTGGAACGAAGCCTTTACTGCCGCTCACCATGTCCTGTTGTGTCATGGCATTGCCATCAATTTGCACAAGGAAAAGGGCTTGACGGGCAGTATTGGTATTACGCTGAACATGGAACATGTGGACACAGCTTCCGAACGGCCTGAGGACGTAGCAGCTTCCATTCGACGTGATGGTTTCATTAACCGCTGGTTTGCCGAGCCATTGTTTAACGGGCAGTACCCTGAAGATATGGTGAAGTGGTATGGGGAACACTTGAACGGATTGGATTTTATACAGCCTGGTGATATGGAGCTGATGAAGCAACCAGGAGATTTTCTGGGGATCAACTACTACTCCCGTAGCGTCATTCGCGCGGCTACGGATGATTCTTTTCTTCAATTGGAGCAAGTTCGTATAGAGGAACCAGTAACAGATATGGGCTGGGAGATTCATCCTGAATCCTTGTATAAGCTGCTGACCCGGATTCAAAAGGATTTTACCAAAGGCTTACCGATTATAATAACGGAAAACGGAGCCGCAATGAAGGACGAATTGGTAAATGGAAGGATCGAGGATACGGGGCGTCAGCGCTATATTGAGGAGCATCTGAAGGCATGTCATCGCTTTATCGGGGAGGGGGGGCAGCTCAAAGGTTATTTTGTCTGGTCATTCCTTGATAACTTTGAATGGGCTTGGGGCTACAGCAAGCGCTTTGGTATCGTACATATCAATTACGAAACGTTGGAACGGACACCCAAACAAAGTGCGCTATGGTTTAAGCAGGTGATGGCAAGTAACGGGTTTTAACAGAAAAGGGGTATACGATGCAAAAGTATTATTTTGACGATCAGGGGCGTTTTGTGATTGAAAATTATGCGCAAGCCAAGCCCTTTTCCAGTTTTTTACCTGGTATTGCCGGTGTTCAGGGGATTCCGATGTGGGCCTATTATGTTAACCGTGGGCAAGGAATCGCAAGCTTTGGTGTGGAAGATAAAAACGGAGCCATTATGGAGTTTTTTCCAGCCAACCGCAGCTACAGTCTTGTGCCGATACACGGTTTCCGAACGTTTTTAAAGGTGAAAAGGCAGGGAGAGTGGGACTATATCGAACCTTTCTCGGCTTTGCGTCCATTGGAACGTGAACGGCAAAAAATGTTGATTTCTCGTCACATGCTGGAGATTCACAGCATAGACCCGGACACGGGGCTGGAGATACGAGTGCAATATTTCACAATTCCCAATGAAAGCCACGCTGCAATGGCGCGAAAGGTGGAGATCGTCAATCATTCCGAACAGGAGCTTGAACTTGAGGTACTGGACGGTATGCCTGCCGTATTGCCTTTCGGCATTGACAATGCGGCGTATAAGGAGCTTGGACATACTCTGAAAAGCTGGATGGACGTATATAATCTGGAGCACCGTATTCCTTATTATAAGGTGCGTGGAAGTACAGCGGATACAAGTGAGGTTCATCAAATTGAAGCGGGCCATTTTATGTATAGCTTTGTGGAACAGGAGGGTGAGACAAGGCTATTGAGTCCGATTGTTGACCCGTCTATTATATTTGGTGAAAATACGTCCCTGACTTTCCCTGTTCACTTTATCCATACCTCTGTGGAAGAACTGGTTTCACAGCATCCTGTAACGACGAACAAAGTGCCATGCGGATTTAACGGGTATACAGCTCGGTTGGCGGCAGGTACAGCCGTAAACCACTGCACCGTCATCGGACATGTGAAAGCTATTCAAACTTTAAATGAACGTATTAGGGAAATTGCAACCATGCCGTATATCAAGCAGAAGGCCAAGGAAGCCGCAGCACTTACCGAGGGATTGACGGACCCTATGGCAACGCAGACGTCGATTCCGTTGTTTGACGAATACTGTCGCCAGAACTATCTGGACAACCTGCTGCGCGGTGGTTATCCCCTGTTGCTCGACAATGGCAAGGAACATCCCTTTGTGTATCATGTATTTTCACGCAAGCATGGGGACCTGGAAAGAGACTATAATTTCTTTAAGCTCCAGGCGGGATACTATTCTCAGGGGAATGGCAACTTTCGCGATGCCAACCAGAACCGGAGAAATGATGTTTGGTTTAATCCCGGTGTGGGAGATTTCAATATACGAATGTTCATGTGCCTGATTCAGCCGGACGGTTATAATCCTCTTGTTGTTAAGGGATGCAGCTTTCAAGTGCGGGAAGTCGAACCGTTGCTGGAACAGGTAGAGGCTATCGATCATCCTTCCATGCGTACATTCTTCCAATCGTCATACACGCCGGGAGAGCTGATTCATCATATTATTCACTGTAATATAGGGCTTAAGCAAAGCATGGAGACGTTTATGATCGAAGCTCTCAAGCATTCGCAGCAATCCTATGAGGCTGATTTTGGTGAAGGCTACTGGATCGACCACTGGACTTATAACATGGATTTGATCGAAAGCTACCTAAATATTTTTCCGGACAAGTTGGAGGAACTGTTGCTCACCACCAGGGAGTATATGTATTATGACAGTCCAGCATGGGTCCAGCCGCGGCGAAATAAATATGTGCAGATGTCTGATGGGCGCATTCGCCAGCACGGGGCAGTTATAGAAAGCAAGGAGAAGGAAGCACAGCTTCGCGCAAGGGAGCGCGATGTCCATTGGGTGCGAACCAGATTGGGAAGCGGCGAGATTTACAAGTCCAATTTATATGAAAAGCTTCTGTCCTTGGTTGCTATTAAGCTGTCCACGCTCGACCCGGAGGGCTTGGGAATTGAGATGGAAGCGGGCAAGCCGGGGTGGAATGATTCCATGAACGGACTCCCGGGGCTGTTTGCTTCCGGTTTCAGTGAACTGTGTGAATTACAGCGGGTCGTCCGATTTTTAATTGGCGCACAGGAGAAGCTTTCGGGAGATTCTGTGTTGCGAGTGCCACAAGAGGTCGCTGAGTTGATCGGGCAACTCCAATCCGCAGTTGAGGAGTACAATCTCGACTCTGATGAGACTGGGGCTGGAAATGTACGTAAGGATTATCAGTTCTGGTCACGGATTTCAGATGCCCGAGAGGCATACCGAGAGGCGGTTCGTTTTGGCTTTGAAGGAACAGAAACGCTATTATCGCTTAACAGTGTAGTGGTCTTTTTACATCAAGCTGAACGCAAGCTTCAACAGGGGATGGACAGGGCTCTGCTTATAGGAAAGGGGATATACCCAACCTTCTTTTTTTATGAAGCCAGAGAGTTTGAAGTACAGGACGATAAGAACGGGAGCAAGCTCGTAGATATACATTCCTTTGAACGCAAGGATATACCTTATTTTCTGGAAGGACCGACTCGGGCTATGAAGGTTATCGGTGACATTGCAGACGGAAGGAAGCTGTACCAACGAATCAGACATAGCGAGCTTTATGACGGGAAGCTGGGTATGTACAAGGTAAATGAAAGTCTGACGGGGCAGCCGTTTGAACTCGGTCGTTCCAGAGCCTTTACGCCGGGTTGGCTGGAAAATGAATCCATATTTATGCATATGGAATATAAATATTTATTGGAGTGCTTAAGGTCGGGACTTTACTCTGAATTTTTCGCTGATATGAAAAAGGCGATGCCCCCTTTTATGGACCCTGAGATCTATGGAAGAAATACGTTGGAGAATAGTTCATTTATTTCTAGTAGCGCTAATCCGGACGCGAGTTTGCATGGAACGGGATATATTGCGAGACTGAGTGAATCTACAGCAGAATTTATTCATATGTGGATATGGATGATGACGGGCGGGAAACCGTTTGGCTATGATCATAGGGGCCTTTCCTTGAAGCTGGAGCCTAAGCTACCGGGCTGGCTGTTTACAGATGCGGGTGAGTTGTCTTTCTGCTTTCTCGGAAGCTGTCAGGTGACTTATGTCAACGTGGAGCGCAAGGATACCTATTCGCCGGACAGCGAGGTGGCCAAGTATTTACTGTATTACGCCAGCGGAGAGAGAAAGACCATAAACAGATCAGTGTTGGAACAACAAGAGGCACAGGACGTGAGAAATGGGTTGGTTTCGCGTATTGAGGTGTACCTAGGGCTGTAGCTCTTATTTGCACTTTGTTTTGTGATCATAAAAGTGGCCGCCATTGCTGTAATATCAGCTTGGCGGCCTATTCCAATTCCATAAGCCTCCGGTATTGAAGCTGGAGTGATTACGCTCAAATATCCTGCAATTCTAGTATAACGGGACAGTGATCGCTGCCTGTAATATGGCAATCAATCTTCGCATCTGACAACAACGGGCGAAGTCTGTCCGAGACGAGAAAGTAGTCGATTCGCCAGCCGATATTCCGTTCTCTCACCTTCGGCATGTAGGACCACCAGGAATAAACATCCGTTCGGTCGGGATAAAAGTGTCTAAAAGTATCTATAAACCCAGCGCTCAGCAACTGCGACATTCTGTCACGTTCCTCAGGCGTAAATCCGGCATTTCCGTGGTTGGCTTTCGCATTTTTCAGGTCAATTTCCTGATGAGCCACGTTCAAATCGCCGCAAACAATGACAGGCTTCAACGTATCCAGCTGTTGCAGATAGCTGCGGAATCGGTCTTCCCATTCCAGTCTGTAAGGCAGTCTGGACAAATCCCGTTTGGTATTCGGTGTGTACACATTGACCAGATAGAACTTTTCAAATTCCAGAGTAATGGTTCTACCTTCCGGCTCTTCATTTTCCTCCAGGCCATAATGTACGGAAAGCGGTTTGATTTTGGTGAAAATAGCGGTGCCAGAATATCCTTTTTTCTCGGCATAATTCCAATACTGCGTGTATTCGTCCATGTTCTCCATGACAATTTGTCCCTCTTGAAGCTTGGTTTCCTGCACGCAAAATATATCGGCATCTGTTTCTTTTACATAGGTATAAAATCCTTTGGTCACACAAGCTCTTAAACCATTGACATTCCAAGATATGATTTTCATTTATTAATTCTCCCTTGCCGTACCAAACATGTAAGCATACTGCTTTATTTCTGTGGCACTTCGTCAGTTCATGCTCGTCGGAAAATATTTAACATTAGATGATAGCATTCTCAGCGTTTTTTTGAATGGATACGAACTTTTCTACATTAGAATAG
Organism: Paenibacillus sp. LT-B23; assembly: GCF_059417685.1. Classification (NCBI taxonomy): domain Bacteria; kingdom Bacillati; phylum Bacillota; class Bacilli; order Caryophanales; family Paenibacillaceae; genus Paenibacillus; species Paenibacillus sp. LT-B23. The sequence goes on from NZ_JBSQBM010000013.1 coordinate 137,158, forward strand.
AATATATTTTTTTGTGCGAGGGTTGTGAAACGAAAAAAAGCTCCCTTACGGAAGCTTCTCACGATAACGTCCCAGGAGGGATTCGAACCCCCGACCGACGGCTTAGAAGGCCGTTGCTCTATCCAGCTGAGCTACTGGGACATAAAATTCAAGCGAAGATTAATATATCACATGGATAAAAAAGATTCAAGCTTTATTTCGCATATATCCGGTATTCAGGCTTTCTTTAGCATAAAAATCAAAGTAGCTATCGTTTTTTTTGCCTCATAAAAGGGTATGTTAGAATACAGGTGAATATGTGGAAGACGAGAGGTTGGACTTCGGCCGCTGTTTCTCATATAATCTACAAATACTTTAGCTTGCAGTGGAGAGGGGGTGCCTTTAATAAAGGACTCCAAGGTGACGACAAAAGAAAATAATATTGTTTTGTTTCCGAAGACACTGGATTACTATCAAATTCAACTCACTGTAATGCTTGAAAACGAACGTTACGGAGAGGCGATGGCGATGCTGCGTTTTTTGATGCAATGTCAGGGACAGGAACAGAAGCAATACGAAGAGTGGGATGCCCTTTTACAATGGCTGGAAGCCGCATTTCCACAATATGCCGACAGAGGGGCGGAAACGGACGCTGCGGAAGAAGATGAGGTCAGTGAAGCAGAGCTGGCCCGCCGAAATGCGCGCTTCAAGCAGGAGCAGGATGCAGGCTACGGCAACAAGTTACTACGTATGGCTATGGATGAACCGTTGTCGGAACAGACGATTTTAGCGCTGGAACAACTGTCTTATCTGGATCTGCCGGAAATCGACGATGCGCTGCTTAACTGGATTAAGGAACGGGAAATCCACCCTCTGCTTCAATTCCGTGTTTTGCAGACACTACGACGACGCGGAATGGAAGGGACGATCGAAATCAGCCGGGGAGATGAGAAGGCAGAAATAGAGATTGAGTCTATTCCGTTGCGGCCGGATGAATTTCCTGAACCGATTATGCGTATTCTGGAGCGGGTGGCCGATCAGACTGAAGTGCATGAGCCTACGCTGTTCTATTTTGCGCAGGAGCTATGGTCGCAGTTTGTGATGGCTGTGTACGGTACGAAAGATTACAGGTCAATGTTGGTGGAGGAGGACGGGATGCCGGATATTTGGGCGGCAGCACTCCATCAGACGGTATCGGAGAGTCTGAGCGGCAACAAGGATGAGGAAGAAACCCGTGCTATATATGGCATTACCGATGCGTTGCGCTTCCGTTTTGAGCAGGTATATCGGTCAATGCGTCTATTCGTAGCGGCGGGAATGAACACTCCATAACGGCCGGAAACGGTTACTTGTGAAGCATTCAAGGGGCTGCCCTTGAAAAAGATAGTAATGTTAGATATACTATAGTGGTTATTTTGTGTGCGTTGATCGTATGAAAACTAAGTGAAGATTTTGTTGGAGGGGAAAGCATAAAATGAAAGCAACTTGGGAGAAAATAGAGAAGAACCTTGGGGTTCTTGAAGTTGAGGTTGACGCGGATCGTGTAGCCGCTGCACTCGACAAAGCTTTTAATAAAGTGGCTAAACAAGTAAGTGTACCAGGATTCCGTAAAGGTAAAGTACCACGTCCTATTTTTGAAAAGCGTTATGGTATTGAAAGCTTGTATCAGGATGCAATTGACTTCCTGCTGCCAGAAGCCTACAGCCAAGCTGTAGAAAAAACGGATATTTTCCCGGTAGACAGCCCTGACGTTGAAATTGATCAATTCGCTAAAGGCGAATCTTTCAAATTCAAAGCCAAGGTTACTGTTAAGCCTGAAGTGACTTTGGGTGAGTACAAAGGTGTAGAAGTGCCTGTAAGCAAACTCGAAGTAACTGACGAAGAGCTGGCTCAAGAGCTGGAGCGTTTGCAACAACGTCATGCCGAGCTGGTTGTCGTTGATGAAGATGCTGCACAATCCGGCGATACGGCTATTATCGACTTTGACGGTTCCGTGGATGGCGTTCCATTCGAAGGCGGACAAGCTGAGAAGTATTCTCTGGAGCTAGGCTCCAATACGTTCATTCCTGGCTTTGAAGAGCAAGTGATCGGTTTGCACACAGGCGATTCCAAGGACGTTGAAGTAACGTTCCCTGAGAACTACCATTCGGCTGATCTCGCTGGCAAACAAGCAGTCTTCAAAGTGAAAGTTCATGAACTGAAACGCAAAGTTCTTCCTGAGCTGGATGATGAATTTGCTAAAGACGTAAGCGAATTTGACACACTGGCTGAATTCAAGGAAGACTTGAAAAAGCAACTGCTGGAGCGTAAGGAAAACGAAGCTAAAGCTGCCCGTGAGGGTGCGGTAGTGGAGAAAGTTGCTGAGAACGCAACAATCGACATTCCTGAAGCCATGATCAAAAGTGAAGTGCAAAACATGGTTCGCGATTTCGACAACCGTCTGCGCAGCCAAGGCATGAATCTTGAAATGTTCCTCGGATTCTCCGGCCAAAGCCAGGAAGATCTGGAAGCGCAAATGAAAGTGGATGCTGAGAAGCGTGTACGCAACAACCTCGTGCTGGAGCATGTGGCAAAAGCGGAAAACATCGAAGTTTCCGAAGCGGAAATTGATGAAGAGCTGAAAAACATGGCTGAAGCTTACAAACGTTCGGTTGAAGAAATTCGTGGTATTCTGGAAGGTAACGGCTCGTTCGCAAACCTGAAAGAAGAAATTTCACTGCGCAAAACGATCGCTTTGTTGTTGGAAAACAGCAAAGAAGTTGAAGCGCCAGCTGAAGCTGCCGAGTAATTCAAACGATAAAATATACGGGGTATGCTGAACAGGCTGCAACGTAGCAATTAGATAGGGATAAGGCACGTAGTGAAAGTTACGTGCCTTATTTTTACCTTGGGCAATCCATATTTTAGTCGTTTATGGAAAATGATGTGAGTTGCGCTTTATTGTTGTACATAAGTCACTGCTGTACATTTGCACATACATACGAAACATGGTTAAATATGAGAAGGTCTCGGCTAAGTACGTTGTATAACAGCCCCGCACTGCATATATGAGCGGATGCAAATATGACACGAGACTCTGAACATGTTAAAATATTTTGTAAGGTGTTCCCGTTTCATGCTTGCTGCTTCCGTTTTAATGGGACTTAAGGAAGTGGATGAATACTGGTGTTCATTTTAATAAAGAAAAGAGGTTGGTCGTGATGAGTCTCGTCCCTATGGTTGTGGAACAAACGAATCGAGGAGAACGATCTTACGATATTTACTCGCGGTTGCTTAAGGATCGCATCATTTTCCTGAGTGGCCCGATTGATGACGATGTCGCCAATCTCGTCATTGCACAGCTATTGTTCCTTTCTGCGGAAGATCCGGAGAAGGACATTAATTTGTACATTAACTCGCCGGGCGGTTCTGTAACTGCCGGCATGGGTATATATGATACAATGCAATTCATTAAGCCGGATGTATCGACAATCTGTGTAGGCATGGCTGCAAGTATGGGCTCTTTGCTGCTCACAGCAGGTGCTCCAGGCAAGAGATATGCGCTTACCAACAGCGAAGTCATGATCCATCAGCCGTTAGGTGGCATTCAGGGGCAAGCCTCCGATATGCTGATCCATGCGGACTGGATTATCAAAACGCGTGCCAAGCTGAATCAAATCTATGTAGAGCGTACGGGTCAGCCCCTCGAAAAAATCGAACGTGATACTGACCGGGATTTCTTCATGGAAGCGGAAGAGGCAAAAGCATACGGTATCATTGACCAGGTGCTGTCTAGACCGATTAATCTGTAAAGGGGTGGCTCTATGTTTAAATTTAATGATGAAAAAGGACAACTGAAATGTTCCTTCTGCGGTAAATCTCAGGATCAGGTTCGCAAGCTAGTTGCCGGACCAGGCGTATATATATGTGACGAATGCATTGAGTTGTGCACGGAAATCGTGGAAGAGGAACTGGGTCATGAGGAAGAAGTAGATCTGAAAGACATTCCGAAGCCAATGCAAATCCGTGACATTCTCGATCAATATGTAATTGGTCAGGATCAAGCGAAAAAATCATTGTCCGTAGCGGTGTATAACCATTACAAACGTATTAATACGCAAAACAAAATTGATGATGTGGAACTGCAAAAAAGTAACATTTTGATGCTTGGACCTACAGGTTCAGGTAAAACGTTGCTTGCGCAAACCATGGCTAAAATTTTGAACGTTCCTTTTGCCATCGCAGATGCTACTTCCCTTACGGAAGCGGGTTATGTGGGCGAAGACGTTGAAAACATTTTGCTGAAATTGATTCAAGCTGCCGATTATGATGTGGAAAAAGCTGAACGTGGCATTATCTACATCGACGAAATTGATAAAGTAGCCCGCAAATCCGAAAACCCATCCATTACACGTGATGTATCGGGTGAAGGTGTACAGCAGGCATTGCTTAAAATTTTGGAAGGCACGGTTGCTTCTGTACCTCCACAAGGTGGTCGTAAGCATCCTCATCAAGAGTTCATTCAAATTGATACCACGAACATCCTGTTCATTTGCGGCGGTGCCTTTGACGGTCTGGAGCAAATGATCAAACGTCGTGTTGGCAAGAAAGTCATCGGTTTTAATGCGACTACAGATCAAAAGGATTTGAAACCGGGTGAATATACTTCTATGGTATTGCCTGAGGATCTTTTGAAATTCGGTCTGATTCCGGAGTTTGTAGGACGTTTGCCGGTTATTTCTACGCTGGAGCCGCTTGATGAGAACACATTGGTTCGTATTTTGTCTGAGCCGAAAAATGCGTTAGTCAAGCAGTATCAGAAGATGCTTGAACTGGATAATGTTACTTTGGAGTTTAAGCAAGATGCTCTGGAAGCCATTGCCCGTGAAGCCATCAAGCGTAACACGGGTGCCCGTGGTCTTCGTGCGATCATTGAGGGCATTATGCTGGATGTGATGTATGAGGTTCCTTCCCGTGATGATATCACGACTTGCGTCATCAATGAGCAAGTTGTAAAAGATAAAATCGCACCGGAACTCGGTGGTACAGATAAGGATAAAAAACAAGAAGAGAGCGCCTAAGGATTGATACTTCGCGATCTCTAAAACATGAGAAGCCGGATCTCCACTTCACTAAACCCATATGAGGTTTTATGGGGTGGAGGTTTGGTGTTAATGGGAGAGAAAAGTACATGTTCTTAAGACAAGACACACGTCCCGTTAAAGTCGGGAATCTGACGATTGGCGGCAGCAATGAAGTCATCATCCAAAGCATGTGTACGACCAAAACAGCAGATGTGGAAGCTACCGTCGCTGAAATTCTCCGTTTGGAAGAGGCGGGTTGCCAACTTGTACGGGTCACTGTCAACAATGAGGAAGCAGCCGCAGCCATTAAGGAAATCAAAAAACAGATCCATATTCCGCTCGTAGCGGATATTCACTTTAACCACAAGCTGGCTCTGCTGGCGATTGAAAACGGAATTGACAAGGTTCGTATCAATCCCGGCAACATTGGTCGTCGTGAAAAAGTGGAAGCTGTCGTTGAGGCATGCAAGGAAAAGGGAATTCCGATTCGGATTGGTGTGAATGCCGGGTCGTTGGAACAGCATTTGCTGGATAAGTACGGCTATCCTACGCCGGAAGCGATGGTAGAAAGTGCACTGTATCATATCGGTATACTGGAAGAGCTTGATTTTCACGATATTATCGTGTCGCTGAAAGCCTCTGATGTGCCTATGGCGATTGCTGCTTATACGAAGGCAGCCGAAATCATCAAATATCCGCTACACCTGGGTATTACCGAAGCGGGTACCCTCTTTACCGGAACCGTTAAGAGTGCAGCGGGAATGGGTGCCTTGCTGGCAGCGGGCATTGGCTCGACCATGCGTATTTCGCTGAGTGCCGATCCAGTGGAAGAAGTGAAGGTTGCGCGGGAACTGCTCAAAACCTTTGGGCTGATCACGAATGCTGCGACTTTGATTTCCTGTCCGACTTGTGGACGTCTGGATATTGATCTGTTCTCAATTGCCAACGAAGTCGAAGATTATATTGCAAAACTCAAGGTGCCGATTAAAGTGTCGGTACTGGGTTGCGCGGTGAACGGCCCGGGGGAAGCCAAGGAAGCCGATATCGGTATTGCCGGAGCGCGAGGGGAAGGACTTCTGTTCCGTTACGGAAAAATGATTCGCAAAGTTCCTGAGGCTGACATGGTTGACGAATTGAAAAAAGAAATTGACATCATCGTCAAGGCGTATGAAGAGACGGGTAAAATTCCGGGTCGCGAGGAACGTCATACAGCCGAGAAGGTATAGGCAAAATCGATTCCCATAAAGAGGCATAATCATATTCTATTGCCATCATTTAAACGCCGTGGAGGGCAGCTCTGCTACAGAACTGTTCTTCGCGGTGTTTTTTTATTTTCTCTCTGATCTTTTGGAAGACTGCCGTTTAGCTATTGGGGAAAAGGAAATACTGTTTTTCATAGACGGCATTTTAGCAGCATTTTTCAAAATGCTGAGATGAGAAACGGAGGAAATACGATGGACTTTACTATGATTTTGTTGTTGGTGCAAATGTTTTTTGGGATTGTCATCGGTCTGTATTTCTGGAACCTTTTGCGGAGCCAAAAGACGAACCGCAGCGCAGTGGACCGGGAATCCCGCAAGGAACTGGATAAGCTGCGCAAACTGCGCTCCATTTCATTAACCAAACCGCTGGCTGAACGCACTCGTCCTGCCACATTACAGGATATTGTCGGTCAGAAGGACGGATTGCGAGCGCTCAAAGCAGCGTTATGCAGTGCGAATCCACAGCATGTTATTATTTATGGCCCACCAGGAGTGGGCAAGACGGCTGCTGCGCGCGTGGTGCTGGAAGAGGCCAAGAAAAACCTGTCCTCCCCGTTCAAGGGAGACGCCAAATTCACGGAGATTGATGCGACGACTGCCCGTTTTGACGAGCGGGGTATTGCAGACCCGTTGATTGGTTCGGTGCATGATCCGATTTATCAGGGTGCTGGAGCGATGGGGGTGGCGGGTATTCCGCAGCCCAAGCCCGGAGCTGTAACGAAGGCACATGGTGGCATGCTGTTCATTGATGAAATTGGCGAGCTGCACCCTACACAGATGAATAAGCTGTTGAAAGTATTGGAGGATCGTAAAGTATTTTTGGAGAGCGCATACTACAACTCGGAGGATTCGAATACTCCTGCTTATATCCATGATATTTTTCAAAATGGTTTGCCTGCCGATTTCCGTTTGGTAGGTGCGACGACCCGTTCGCCGCATGAGCTGCCGCCTGCCATTCGTTCCCGGTGCATGGAAATTTATTTCCGTGCTCTCCAGCCGCAGGAAATTGCTCGTATTGCTGAGGATGCCGTCCACAAGCTGGGCTTTGGTCCTTGCCCGGAGGCGGTTGAAGTTGTACAGCGTTACGCCACAAATGGCCGGGAGGCCGTCAATATGATTCAGCTTGCTGCTGGATTGGCACTTACGGAGAAACGGGAACGTCTAAACGCCTCGGATGTGGAATGGGTAGCAGGCAGCAGCCAAATTCAACCGCGTCCTGACCGGAAAATACCGGGTCTTCCACAAATCGGATTTGTTAACGGTTTGGCCGTATATGGCCCGAATATGGGTATGCTGCTGGAGATTGAGGTTACAGCAGTTCCGGTTCCTGCGGGAAAGGGAACCTATAATATTACGGGTGTAGTTGATGAGGAAGAGATTGGCGGTGGCTCCCGTACGCTACGGCGTAAAAGTATGGCCAAAGGCTCTGTGGAAAATGTGTTGACCGTTTTGCGTACACTCGGTTTATCGCCGTCGAATTACGATTTGCATATTAATTTCCCCGGAGGAACACCAGTAGATGGCCCGTCGGCAGGTATTGCGATGGCAACAGCTATTGCTTCCGCAATGCGGGGAATTCCGGTGGATCACGAAATTGCGATGACCGGAGAGGTTAGCATTCACGGGCGTGTTAAACCGATTGGCGGCGTATTAGCCAAGGTTGAGGCTGCTTTTCAGGCAGGAGCTAAAAAGGTGATCATTCCGCAGGACAACTGGCAGTCTCTTTTTGACAGCATTGAAGGCTTGAAAGTCATTCCGGTGCAGTCGGTTACGGAAGTATTCCGGCACGTATTTGGAGAGGAATTGACGTCAGATTTACCTGTACACACGCCAATTGAGACTTTTCGCCCATCCCAATCTTCCCTGTTGCAGGCCGATGGGACGCATAACGGGACGATATCGGACACAGGATCTTGCTAATGAACTACCCTTTCATTGGTTTTTTCATAAAACATTTGATAAAATATGAAAGATAACAACGTGAAGGATTGTAAAATCCGGAACCTGAGAATCACTGGAGGTGCGAAAGCGATGGGACCCAACAAGACAAAAGGTCGTCGTTTTCCTTTGCTGCCTTTAAGAGGACTTCTGGTCTACCCGAGCATGGTTCTGCATCTCGATGTGGGCCGGGAAAAATCGGTCAAGGCTTTGGAAAAAGCGATGGTTGAAGATAATTTGATTCTCCTGTGTTCTCAATCAGAAGTGAATATTGAAGAACCCGCACAAGAGGATATTTTTCGAGTCGGCACGGTAGCCAAAGTACGCCAGATGCTCAAGCTTCCCAACGGAACGATTCGGGTGCTGGTGGAAGGGCTGGAACGTGCCGAGATTATTCAATATACGGACAATGAGGAATATTACGAGGTACTGGCGAAGGAGCTGCATGAGGCAGAAAACGTGCATCCCGAGACGGATGCGCTCATGCGCACTGTTTTGACCCAGTTCGAGCATTATATCAACTTGTCCAAAAAGGTAACCCCCGAAACTCTCGCTGCGGTATCCGACATTGAGGAGCCCGGACGGCTGGCTGACGTGATTACAAGCCATCTGACGCTCAAAATTAAGGAAAAGCAGGATATTCTGGAGACGATCGACGTAACTCAACGTCTGGAGAAGCTTCTGGATATTTTGAATAACGAGCGTGAGGTACTGGAGCTGGAACGTAAAATTAACCAGCGCGTGAAGAAACAGATGGAGAAAACGCAGAAGGAGTATTACCTGCGTGAGCAAATGAAGGCGATCCAGAAAGAGCTTGGCGAGAAGGAAGGTCGCGCAGGAGAAGTAGAAGAGCTGCGCAATCAGTTAAGTGAGCTGGAGCTGCCCGCTCCTGTGAAGGAGAAGGTCGAGAAGGAAATCGACCGTCTGGAGAAGATGCCTGCAAGCTCTGCCGAGGGCGGGGTTATCCGTAATTACGTCGATTGGCTGTTAAGTCTGCCATGGAACAAATTTACGGATGATGACCTGGATATCGTCAAGGCTGAAGAGGTACTGAATGATGACCACTATGGACTGGATAAGCCAAAGGAACGGGTGCTGGAGTATCTGGCTGTACGCAAGCTGGTGAAGACCATTAAGGGGCCAATTCTGTGTCTCGTAGGTCCACCGGGGGTGGGCAAGACCTCATTGGCTCGTTCCATCGCGAAGTCCATGGGGAAAGAATTTGTCCGCATCTCGCTTGGGGGCGTGCGGGATGAAGCGGAAATTCGTGGTCATCGCCGGACTTATGTAGGCGCGATGCCAGGTCGCATCATTCAGGGAATGAAGACGGCTGGAACGTCTAATCCAGTCTTTTTGCTAGATGAGATTGATAAAATGGCTTCGGATTTTCGTGGTGATCCTTCGGCGGCACTGCTGGAGGTGCTTGATCCCGAACAGAACAATACGTTCAGTGACCATTTTGTCGAGCTGCCTTTTGACTTGTCCAATGTGATGTTCGTGACGACAGCCAATGCCGCGCATAATATTCCGCGTCCGCTGATGGACCGGATGGAGACATTGTACATTCCGGGTTACACTGAGCTGGAGAAGCTCGAAATCGCCAATCGTTATCTACTGCCCAAGCAGAAGAGAGAGCACGGCTTGGAAGAGGAGCAACTGGACATCGGGGAGGATACGCTGCTGCATGTTATCCGTGAATATACCCGTGAATCCGGGGTGCGGAATCTCGAACAGCAAATGGCTTCTCTGTGCCGAAAGGCTGCGAAGTCGGTGGTATCCGGTGGAGAAGGCCCGATTCAAATTACACCGGACAATCTGAAAGATTATTTAGGCGTCGCCAAATTCCGTTACGGTGTAGCGGAACTGGAAGACCAGATTGGTACGGTTACAGGCTTGGCGTGGACAGAGGTTGGCGGTGAAACGCTGATGATTGAAGTGACGGTCGTACCCGGTAGCGGTAAGCTGATTCTTACAGGTAAGCTGGGAGACGTTATGAAGGAATCCGCGCAGGCCGCATTTAGCTACACTCGCTCCAAAGCGGTTGAGTTGGGCATTGATACGGACTTTTATGAGAAAAATGATATTCATATCCACATTCCGGAGGGAGCGATTCCTAAGGATGGACCATCGGCGGGAATTACCATTGCTACAGCGTTGATTTCAGCTCTGACCAACCGTCATGTATCCAAGGATGTGGCTATGACGGGGGAAATTACTCTGCGTGGCCGCGTGCTGCCGATTGGTGGATTAAAAGAGAAGTCGCTGGCAGCCCACCGGGCAGGCTATAAAAAAATTCTGCTTCCCAAGGATAATGAACGGGATTTAAAGGATATTCCCGACAGTATCAGGCAGGATGTTGAATTTGTTCCCGTTGCCCATATGGATCAGGTGCTAAAGCATGCTTTGGTTGAGCAGGCAAGGGTACATTAGAGAGGAATTAAGGACACGATGAAAGTAACAAAAGCAGAATTTATTATTAGCGCGGTTGGCCCCGATCAGTTCCCTGTGGACGCTTTGCCGGAGATTGCTCTGGCAGGGCGTTCCAATGTAGGGAAGTCGTCACTGATTAATCGGTTGATTAGTCGTAAAAACTTGGCGCGCACCAGCTCTACGCCGGGGAAAACACAGCAACTCAATTATTACCGGATTAATGATGATCTCTATTTCGTCGATTTTCCGGGTTATGGCTACGCAAAGGTATCGAAAACGTCTCGCAAAGCCTGGGGACAAATGATTGAGTCGTATTTGCTGGAACGGGAGCCGCTCAAGCTGGTGCTTCAAATGGTCGATTTGCGCCATCCGCCGTCCAAGGATGATATTATGATGCATGACTGGCTGCGCCATCATGGGCTTCCGGTATGCGTTGTAGGCACGAAGGCAGATAAAATCCCAAAAACACGGCGAGAAAAGCATTATAAAGTAATCAAGCAGGAACTCGGAATACTTCCAGGGGGGTTGTTTATCCCCTTTTCATCTGAAGAAGGCATGGGTAAGGACGAGCTATGGTCAGTCATCTCCAGCTATATTGAGAATGACGAAGACGAGGAACAAACGGAAATCTAAGAAGAAGGACGTCCATGGAGGGCGCTCTATCGGAAAAGATATATGTGAAGAATAACCATGGATGTATTCCATGGTTATTTGTTTTAAGACTGGTTCAAACTATATCAAACGATAGAGAACATTTTGGATGTTCGAGCTTGCCATCCAATTTTCATAAACAATTCATAAAACAGCCGGAGGAGATTTGGACTTCTGTGATATAATTAACATAGTTTATGATAACAGTGGTTATTCTTATTACAGTTTAGGCAGGTGAACTTGCAATGCACATCGTCGTTGTTGGGTTGAATTATCGTACGGCGCCTGTGGAAGTCAGAGAGCGTTTTACATTTGCAGAACAAGATTTGCCAAAAGCGCTGGAACAACTCAAACTCACCAAAAGTGTGTTGGAGGGCGTAATTGTCGCAACCTGCAATCGGACTGAAATATATGTCGTGGTGGACCGCCTTCACATGTGCGGTTATTTTATACGCAGTTTTATGGAGCAATGGTTCGGCATTTCTCGCGATCAATTTACACAGCATTTATATATATATGAGGACGAGCAGGCCATCCGGCATTTGTTCCGTGTGACTTGTGGTTTGGATTCTATGGTAATCGGGGAAACACAAATTTTGGGACAGGTGAAGAACGCTTTTCTTCAGGCTCAATCCCAGAAAATTACGGCAACGTGGTTTAATATGCTGTTTAAGCAGGCCGTCACATTGGGCAAGCGTGCCCATTCGGAGACGTCCATTGGAGAAAGCGCCGTATCCGTCAGCTATGCAGCAGTTGAACTGGGCAAACGAATTTTCGGGATGTTTACCGATAAAAAAGTGCTGATTCTCGGCGCGGGTAAAATGAGTGAGCTTACCGTTAAGCATTTGTACAGCGGGGGAGCAGCCGAGGTCATTGTGGCGAACAGGACTTTATCCAGAGCGGAAGATTTGGCTTCCAAGTTTCACGGAACGCCGGTCACGATGGAGGAAGGTATGAATCGGCTGGCGGATGTGGACATTGTCATTAGCTCCACAGGTGCACAAGGATATATTCTGGATCGCGACCGGGTTGAAGCCAGTATGAAACGTCGTCGGTCCCGTCCTTTATTTATGATTGATATTGCGGTTCCACGTGATTTGGACCCGGCTATTGGTGAATTGCAGAATGTTTTTCTCTACGATATTGATGATCTGGAAGGCATCGTGGAGAGCAATTTGGAAATGCGCCGTACTGAGGCTGTCAAAATTGAGCATATGATCGAAGGAGAACTTGGCGAGTTTTATCAATGGTTAAAAACGATGGGAGTGCGTCCGGTGATTCGTGCTTTACAGGAAAAAGCAGAGTCCGTGCATCAGGATACGCTGGAAAGCTTGTTCAACAAGCTTCCCGAGTTGGATGAACGACAGCGCAAAGTGATTAGCCGCTTGACGAAGAGCATGCTGAACCAGATGATGCATGATCCGATCAATTCGGTGAAGGAACTGGCTGTCCAAAAGCAGGGGAATGAGGCGCTTGAACTGTTTAGCCACATTTTTGCTCTCGAGGATCGTTTGGATGACGCCGCTCAGAAAGTAGATAAAAGCGATGCATCCGCGTTAATGAAACCGGAGACCGGTATTCATGAAAAATCTGGTCAGGCCCAAGCCTCGCCAGCGTCGTTTGCGCCGGCTGGCCTGTAAAGGCGGGTGAGTGGACGTGGCTTTAAGCGCGCTTATATATGATTCGATGATTTACGTTTTTGCCCTGAGCCTTCTGTTTGTATTCTCGGATGGCATTCGCCGTAATGCGAGTGCCAAACGGACAGGTACAGGGCTTCTTGCTGTCGTTCTAGTGCTCCAGCTTATATATATGGGGATAAGAACCTGGAACGAAGGACATCTTCCTATTTTCGTAACCTACGATTTTCTATTTCTGTTTTCATTTATTTTGGTCCTGATTTCTTTAATTCTCTCACGCTATCAGCGGTCGGAATTTGCGGTATTGCTGCTTAACATTATTAGCTTTGCGGTTCTTGTGCTTAATAATATATGGATGGAGCCCACTGACAATCCGCTTGGAAATTGGCATACGGTGCATGGGCTGCTTCTCATCCATATCGCTTTGGCTAATCTTGGCTTTGTAGCCATGACGGTAGCGGCTGTATTTTCGGGGCTCTATCTGTTTTTGCATCGTAAATTGAAAGTCAAGAAATGGAATGATACGATCCGGCGTCTGCCGAGTCTGGAAATGATGGATCGGTATACCCATATGGCGCTGTTGATTGGTACTCCTTTGCTTGGGGTCTCCATTGTAGTTGCCGTCATCTCTATTATTGCTGAAGAACGCTGGCGTCTGCTACTGGATACGAAAGTATTGATGACAGCGATAGCTCTGTGCGTGTATATTGTATTTTTAGTGAGCAAAAGATTCAATCAGAAGTCGGGCCTTGTGATGGCGAAGTGGGCATTGGTGGGCTACACGCTATTGATTCTTAACTTTTTGCTGAATTCCTGGTCTGTATTTCATCAGTGGACGGGAGAGTGAATAGCCATTTGCAACATTTTGTGCCGATTTCGTTGAATTGTAAAAATAAGATCTGTTGTATTGTGGGCGGAGGAAGGATAGCGGAACGCAAGGTAAAGGGACTGATGGAAAGCGGGGCGTTCATTACCGTCATCAGTCCGAATATAACGCCGGATTTACTGGTTCTGGCCGATCATAAGCAGCTCCACTGGGTAAATCGCGTATACCGCGAGGGTGACCTCCAGGGGGCCTTTCTTGTATATGCGGCGACCGACCGGAGAGAAGTGAACAATGCGGTTGCGCATGAGGCTATGCAAAGGGGTATACTGGTAAATGTGGCGGACCGCTCGGAAGATGCGGACTTTATAACGCCGGGCATCATCCGACGGGGTAGGCTAACGATCAGCGTATCCACTGCAGGTGCGGGTCCGGCAGTTACGTCCGAAATTACATCGGCTTTGGATACGCTGTTTGGTAGCGAATACGAGCCGTATCTGGATTTCATGTACGATATGCGGCAGGCGATTAAGCGTACCGTATCTTCCCCGCAGCAAAGGGCGAAACTGCTGAGACGTTTGGCGAGCAGCGGAATTTTGGAGCAAATACGACGTCAGGAATTTACGGCATGGACGCAAGAAGAGATGGACATATGGATTGCGCAAAATCAGGAGGAATAGCATGCGAACAATTGTGGTAGGTAGCAGACAGAGCGCGCTTGCGCTAACTCAGACCGGGCATGTCATTGAGGATTTGAACGTGCTGTGCGCGGAGCATGGGCTGGATATGCAGTTTGTCGTAAAAAAAATATTGACCAAGGGCGACCGGATTTTGGATGTAACGTTGTCCAAGGTGGGTGGCAAAGGGCTGTTTGTCAAAGAAATTGAACAGGCCATGTTGGCAGGTGAAATTGATATGGCAGTACATAGTATGAAGGATATGCCGTCAGAATTGCCCGAAGGGCTGGTGAACGGCGCGGTACCGCGTCGGGAGGACCCGCGGGATTGTTTCGTTACTCTGGGGTCCAAGAGCTTGGACGACCTGCCGCAAGGGGCAAAGGTCGGTACGAGCAGCTTGCGCAGAGCCAGTCAAATCAAGTCATTACGACCTGATCTTCAATTGGAGCCTGTGCGCGGTAATATTGATTCCCGTCTGAAAAAGCTGGAGACTGAAGGTTTTGACGCCATCATTTTGGCGGCTGCAGGCTTGCACCGGATGGGCTGGAAAGACCGAATTACGTCCTATATACCAGAGGAAGACTGTTTGCCGGCAGTTGGGCAGGGAGCGCTCGGTATTGAATGTCGCGCCAATGATGAAGAGCTACTCGCATTGCTGCATCTATACAACGACTGGGATACCTCGGCTACAGTTGCGGCAGAACGAACCTTCCTTGGCGTGCTGAACGGGGGATGCCAGGTGCCGATCGGGGCCCACGCAGTCTGGGTTGATCAAGAGATCCGCCTCACGGGTATGGTAGGCTCGCCGGATGGCGAGGTTATTTTGAAGGAAACGCTCCAGGGAAATGATCCGCAAAAGCTGGGAGAAGCGGTGGCGGCTAGCTTGATCGCCAAAGGAGCGGAACAGATTCTGGCGCAGGTGAGGGGATGATGGAATGGCGGGAAAGGTATATTTAGTAGGCGCAGGACCTGGAGACGCAAGACTGATTACGGTCAAGGGCTGGGAATGCATTCGACTGGGTGATGTGATTGTCTATGACAGACTGGCAAGCCCTCGACTTTTAGGTTTGATGAAGCCAGGTGCTCAGAAAATATATGTCGGCAAGTTGCCGGATCGTCACACCATGAAGCAAGAGGAAATCAATCAGTTGCTGGTGGATCTGGCTCTGGAAGGAAAAACGGTCGTCCGGCTCAAAGGCGGGGACCCCACCATTTTTGGGCGGGTCGGCGAAGAAGCCGGACTGCTGCGCAAACACGGTATTTCCTATGAAATCGTACCCGGCATTACATCAGCGATCAGTGTACCTGCCTATGCGGGCATTCCGGTCACACACCGGGATATGGCCTCATCGTTGTCTATCATTACGGGTCATGAAAGTCCAGACAAGCTCGACAAGAGTATTCATTGGGATAAAGTAACGAACGCAACGGGCACACTGATCTTTATGATGGGTGTGGCGAAGATCGGCTATATTAGTGAGCAACTGATGAAGCACGGCAAGCCGCCTAGCACACCCGTTGCTTTGATCCGTTGGGGAACCCGTGCGGAGCAGGATACACTGGTGGGTACGCTGGCAGATATTGAGGCCAAGGTGAAGGCCGCGAATTTTCAGCCTCCCGCCGTCATCGTCGTTGGAGAAGTGGTTAATCAGCGTGAACAGTTAAAATGGGCTGAGGATATGCCTTTGTTCGGCAAGCGGATTTTGGTTACACGTGCGCGCGCACAGGCCAGCAGTTTGGTTCATCGGATTGAAGAGCTTGGCGGCGAGCCTTATGAATTTCCCGTCATCCAGACGGTTGTCCCTACGGACGAGCCAACGAAACGGCAAATTACTGAGGCGTTTGCACGATTGCCTGAATACGACTGGGTGTTTTTTACCAGCGTTAACGGAGTGGAATACTTTTTCACTCATCTGAAGGAACAAGGCAAGGATGTTCGTTCGCTATTTAAGGCGCGTATTGCCGCAGTCGGACCGGCTACAGCGGCGGCACTTCGCACGCACGGAATTGAAGCGGAGCAGATCGAAGGCCCTTTTCAGGCAGAGGGCTTACTCGAAGCGTTTGAGCAGGATTTGCAGGCAGGTCAGAACGTATTTCTGCCAAGAGGCGATCTCGCTCGGTCCTGGCTGCCGGAGAAGCTGAGAGAGCTGGGACTTGAGGTGACCGAGGCCGATTTGTATCAAACCGTGCTGGCAGCAAACGCACAGGATGATGAACTGCTCAAGCTGCTTGAGGAACGTGCCATCCATGCGATTACTTTTACCAGTTCCTCAACAGTCACCTTTTTTCTGGAAGCACTCAGGCAGATGGGAGTCGAAGATCCGCTGTCGCTGCTGGAGGGAGTGACGATCGCTGTGATTGGCCCTCTCACTGGAGAAACAGCGACCCAGGTTGGTCTGACCGTCAGTTTCATGGCGGAAAAGGCAACCATTGAAAGTCTGATCCAATCGCTATGTGACTGGAAACAATCGAATGCTGTGACATCATAATTTTATTTTACCAAATGAATGTATAAAAACTGGAGGTTTGCAATCATGAGTGTTCCTTTTACCAGACATCGCCGTTTGCGTCAATCTGCTGCCATCCGTAGTATGGTGCGTGAGACGGTATTGAATCCGGCTGATTTTATCCAGCCGATCTATGTAACATTCGGTACAGGAGTGAAGCAGGAAATTAGCTCCATGCCCGGTGTGTATCGCTTTTCTCTGGATCAACTGGAAGAAGAACTGAAAGAAATTAGTGAGCTTGGCATTCCTGCCGTGCTCCTGTTTGGCATACCGGAGACGAAGGATAGCTTGGGTACTTCGGCTTTTGTGGACGATGGGATTGTTCAGGAAGCTACACGTCTGATCAAGTCGCGTTATCCCGAGCTGCTGGTTGTGGCTGACACTTGTTTGTGCGAGTTTACGGATCATGGGCACTGCGGTATGGTCCACATGCATGAGCATGATGGTGAGGTATGTGGTGAAGTGCTTAATGACGAATCTCTGGAGGTGCTGGTACGTACAGCCGTTTCTCAAGCCAGAGCGGGCGCTGATATTATCGCGCCATCCAATATGATGGACGGTTTTGTGCAAGCGATTCGACAAGGGCTGGATGAGGAAGGCTTTTCGCATATTCCGATTATGTCGTATTCCGTCAAATATGCGTCTGCTTTTTATGGGCCTTTCCGGGAAGCGGCAGATTCTGCACCACAATTCGGTGACCGCAAGTCCTATCAGATGGATCCTGCTAATGCGCGTGAAGCATTGCGAGAAGCAGAATCCGACGTGCTGGAAGGTGCGGATATGCTGATGGTGAAGCCTTCTCTTTCTTACCTAGACGTGATGCGCACGATTAAGGATCAATTTGATCTGCCTATGGTGGCTTACAACGTAAGTGGTGAATATGCCATGGTCAAGGCGGCAGCTCTTCAAGGCTGGATTGATGAAAAAGCAATGGTGCTGGAGATTTTGACGAGCATGAAACGTGCGGGTGCAGACATGATTATTACCTATTCCGCCAAGGATGCAGCAAGATGGTTGAAGCAATAACCGATTTTTCAGAAGACAGGAGTGATCAAAATGATCAACGAACAACGAACAGTGCGTGAAGATGCGCGCTCCAAAGCAGCCTTTGATGAGGCAAAGCAATATATTCCGGGTGGCGTAAACAGTCCGGTACGGGCTTTTAAATCCGTCGGCATTACGCCCGTTTACATCGACCGTGGAGAAGGATCGCGGGTATATGATATCGACGGTCAATCCTATATTGACTATGTTTGTTCATGGGGACCGCTCATTATGGGACATGCACATCCTGAGGTCATTAAGGCTCTACAGGCTGCTGTGGTCAAAGGAACCAGCTTCGGAGCGCCAACGTTGGCGGAAACCGAAATGGCGAAGCTTGTTTGTGAGCGTGTTCCTTCCATGGATATCGTTCGTATGGTCAACTCGGGAACCGAGGCCACGATGAGCGCGATTCGACTTGCACGCGGATTTACGAGCCGCAGCAAAATCCTTAAATTTGAAGGCTCTTATCATGGTCACGCGGACAGCCTGCTGATTAAAGCAGGCTCTGGTGTAGCAACACTGGGTCTGCCCGATAGCCCCGGTGTACCCGAGGTCGTGGCTACACATACGATCACCGTTCCTTACAATGATTTGGCTTCGGTGAAACTGGTTTTTGAAAAATTCGGCGAGGAAATTGCCGCAATTATTGTCGAGCCGGTCGCTGGAAATATGGGAGTCGTACCGCCCCAGCCCGGATTTTTGGAAGGACTGCGCGAAGTGACCCGGCAGTATGGAAGCCTGCTGATTTTTGATGAAGTCATGACCGGATTCCGGGTAGGACTTCATTCAGCTCAAGGTCGCTTTGGTGTAACCCCGGATCTCACATGCCTGGGCAAAGTTATTGGTGGTGGACTGCCTGTCGGTGCTTATGGTGGACGTCGCGATATTATGGAGCAGATTGCACCATCTGGCCCGATCTATCAGGCTGGTACGCTTAGCGGAAATCCGCTGGCTATGGCAGCAGGCTACTCGACGCTTCAATTGCTGACGCCAGAAGTATATGATCGACTGGAAGAACGGGCAGCACGGCTTCAGGCCGGATTTGAACGTAATGCACGTGAGCTAGGCATACCTGTCACGATCAACCGTGTAGGTTCCATGGTTTGTCCATTTTTCACGGAAGAGAAGGTTGTCAATTTTGATACAGCTAAAACAAGTAATCAGGACCACTTTCGTCGTTACTTTACCGAATTGGTGAACGAGGGAGTCAGTGTGGCGCCATCCCAATTTGAGGGCATGTTTGTATCAGGTGTGCATACGGTGGAAGATATTGATGCTACCATTGAAGCGAACTATCGCGCGCTCAAACGTCTATGAGCTGGCAAGGCGGCTGGAAAAGACGGGGACCGTGGCTGGAAGTCACACCGGGACGGGAAATCACAGAGGGTGAACATCGCACCGATGCTGTAGATCGCTGGTTGCTGAACCGTTTGGAGCTACCGGATAAGCTGTGGCGCAGACTGCGACACGAAAAGCAGATTGAACTTGCGGGGGACCGGCTGCGGCTGGCCCTTTTTCCCGTTATGGACCTTGGCGTGACCCCTCGCTGGTACGATTTGAAGGTGTTGTATGAGGATGATTTTTGCCTGGTCGCACACAAACCGGCGGGTATGGCGATACACCCGGACGGAGCTGTAAAAGAGGGTCCACTGACGTTGGATCATGCGGTCGCATCGTATTATGAGATGAATGGCATCCATGCGGCAGTACGGCATGTGCATCGTCTGGATACGGATACGACAGGACCGGTGCTGTATGCCAAAAATGAATTCGCGTTGCTCAAGCTAGACGAGCAGATGCGGGCCAAGGATATCGGTCGCCGTTATGTGGCTTTGGTACGGGGTGAAGTCCCTTCATCACTGCGGACGCTGGATTGGCCGATTGGCAAGGACAGGCACCACAAGCAGCGTCGCCGTGTTTCTCCGACCGGACAGAGCGCAGTTACCCATGTGGAACTTGGTGAAGTGTGGGGGAGCGGTCAAAAGGCGGTTAGCATCGTATATTTAACACTGGAAACAGGCCGAACGCACCAGATTCGCGTTCATCTTAGCCATGCGGGCTATCCGTTATTGGGGGATGTATTATATGGGGGACGGGCTACTGATTTTGACAGGCAGGCGCTGCACGGAGAGCGTCTTACCTTCCGTCATCCGCTGAGCGGAGAAACGATTACTGTGGAAGATGCTTGGCCGGATGATTTTCAAAAGCTGCATAAACAGCTATAAAAGATGGCATGCCTTCTATTTTGGCGCATATACTTGAACCTAGAAACGGTTTGCAATATGGAGTTTCCGTGCGCCTGACAGGAGTCAGAGGATGTGCGGAGGCTGCCCAAAGGAGGATGCCATCCTTGAACAAACAACAGAATGATCAGCCGCAAGGCTTGCGTTTTGATATTTATGAACGCATTCATTTGACGGAGGAAGCTGCCGGGATTGCTGAGTTGGAGGAAATTGAGCTTCTGCCACGCATTCAGGTTGTAACCCACGGCGACCATGCCGCTTTGCGAGGGCATTTGCTGCTGGAGGGCGTGTACCGCACACCTGAACAGGTAACGAACGAGCTTCATCATTTGATCCCTGTGGAAATTACGATTCCACTGAATCGGGTAGGAAGATTGGAAGACATCTCTGTTGAGATTGAGAATTTTGATGTGGACCTGCTGTCATTACGTAGTCTGAATATTACTGGTGTTCTCTCCCTGCACGGGGTGGAAAGCTCCCATGCGGAGGAGACAGCGGTTTGGCTGGATGAGGAATTTACGGTGGTGCATGCACCTGAACATCCCGCTCAACCCTTTTCCACGAATGGAGAGCAGCGTCAGGAAGAAACTTATGCCACCCAGGATTCTGTATTCAATCACACGACGGAGTCTGAATCTTCATACAGGGTATCAGCTCAGCAGGAGTACGCTTCCTGGGAACAGCCGTCACAGGAGTATGGGGAACAGAAGTCATCATCGGAACAGCAAGGTTATGAGCCTGCTGTAGACCCGAACCGGATCTATGAGCCTTGGGCGAGTAAAGCTGTTGAAGATAGCACTTCCGGGGTAAAGCATGAGCATGAGACACCGGAAGTATGGGGATTTCAGCAAGAGGAAGCATGGACGGGAAGTGACCCGAAAATATCCTCCACCGCTCCTGATGTGGTCTATGATCCTTTGCTTGCTGAACCGCATCATGCTACGGAATCGGAGATCTATTTGGAGCCGCAGCTTGAAGCAGGTCAGGTGAATGATTTTAGACCTGAGACATTAGAGCAGGTGGACGGTGCGTTCCATGATACTGTTTCCGACGATAAGCCGGAGATGCGCGTGGCGTTGAACAGCAAAAAGGACGAAAAGGCAGACGAGCCGGACCCGGTGGTCTACTCATCTTTGCTCCAATCCAGTCGTTCGGTGAAGGAAGCGGAATACCAGCAGCAACTGGAGCAAGAACCGCAGGGCCAAGCGCAGGAGGCCGAAGAAGAGCGTGAGGATGCCAAGTGGAAAAACCTTTTTTTCCATACACAGGATGAAACGTCTTTCCGCAAGGTCCGACTATGCATCGTGCAGCGTGAAGATACGCTGGAAACCATCGCTGATCGCTACCAACTCAGCACACGGGAGCTTCAATTGTATAACAGGCTGGCAGAGCAACATGTGGAAGAAGGGCAGGTATTGTACATCCCTTAACCCGGTCATTGGAAAATGAGCAACGGGTGTTGACTATAGTCAATGGGAAATGTATGATGTGGTATAGCTATTGAAAGACTGAGATCGGGAAGAGTAGGCAGCAAGCCCTTCAGAGAGTGGAATTGCAGCGCTGTGAGGTTCCGCAGGAAGCTACTGGCCGAAGTCACCCGGGAGTCGTCTGTTCGAACGGTCCCTCATTTAATCCCAACGGAAGGTACGAGGTTCACGGTAGAATAAGGCCGGTCCGCAGCCGTTATCTGCATAAGTGTCACACCATGTGTAATGGATCAGTGGATACATACACTAGGGGTGAAACAAAGGTGGTACCGCGAGAGAACAGCCTTTCGTCCTTTGAGGATGAAGGGCTTTTTTATTTGCCAATTGAAAAATCATGGAGGTATCCTGATATGTCAGAACAAGACAACAAGACAACCTTGGAAATGCCGACAACGTACGATCCAAAATCAACAGAGAAAAAATGGTACAAAACGTGGATGGAGAAGGGGTATTTCCGCGCTGGGCGACTTCCAGAGGCAGAACCTTTTACGATCGTTATTCCACCGCCGAATGTTACAGGCATGCTGCACATTGGACATGCTCTTGATTTTACTTTGCAGGACATTATTATCCGCACCAAGCGGATGCAGGGCTATGACGCATTGTGGCTGCCAGGAGCAGACCATGCGGGTATTGCCACCCAGACGAAGGTAGAGCAGAAGCTGCGCGAGGAAGGCTTGACGCGCTACGATCTGGGACGCGAGAAATTTTTGGAGAAGGTATGGGAATGGAAGGATCTCTACCTGGACAATATCCATAATCAATGGGAAAAAATGGGTTTCTCCCTCGACTATTCACGTGAGCGTTTTACGCTGGATGACGGATTGTCTCAAGCTGTTCGCGAAGTATTCGTCAAGCTGTACAAGAAGGGCCTGATTTATCGCGGTAAACGTATCATTAACTGGGATCCTGCTGCACGTACGGCTTTGTCAGATATTGAAGTGGAATACAAAGAGGTGAACGGCAATCTGTATCACCTGCAATATCCGCTTCAAGATGGCAGCGGATTTATCACTGTAGCCACCACGCGTCCTGAAACCATGCTGGGCGATACAGCGGTAGCCGTACATCCTGAGGATGAACGTTACAAGCATATGATCGGCAAAACACTCGTACTTCCGATTATCGGACGGGAAATTCCGATTATTGCGGACGACTACGTAGAAAAAGACTTCGGTAGCGGTGCGGTTAAAATCACGCCTGCTCATGATCCGAATGACTTTGAAATGGGCCAACGTCACCAGTTGCCACAGATTACTGTTATGGATGAAACAGGTACGATGAATGCCGAAGCAGGCAAATATCAGGGCCTTGACCGCAGTGATTGCCGCAAGCAAATCGTCGCTGATCTGAAAGAGCAGGGCGTCCTGATCCGTATCGAGGAGCATGTGCATCAGGTGGGCCACAGCGAACGTACAGGTGCGGTTGTAGAGCCTTATCTGTCTACACAATGGTTCGTGGAAATGAAGCCTCTGGCAGCCAAAGCGATTGAAGTGCAGAAGGCTGGCAATGGCGTAAACTTTGTCCCGGATCGCTTTGAGCGTACTTATCTGCACTGGATTGAAAATGTGCGTGACTGGTGTATTTCCCGTCAATTGTGGTGGGGACATCGTATTCCTGCCTGGTACGATGAAGAAACCGGAGAAGTTATTGTATCGGTGGAGGACCCTACAACCTTGCCTGAATATGCTGGCAGAAAGCTGAAACAGGATGAGGACGTACTGGATACATGGTTCAGCTCTGCCTTGTGGCCGTTTTCGACACTGGGCTGGCCTGAGCAGACTGAGGATCTCAAACGCTACTACCCGACCAATGTCTTGGTTACAGGCTATGACATTATTTATTTCTGGGTGTCGCGGATGATTTTTACAGCCCTGGAGTTCACAGAGGAAATTCCGTTCAAGGATGTGTTGATGCACGGACTGGTTCGTGATGCGGATGGAAAGAAAATGTCCAAATCCCTCGGCAATGGTGTAGATCCGCTCGACGTAATCGACAAATACGGTACGGACGCCATGCGTTATATGGTTTCTACAGGCAGCACGCCTGGACAGGACCTTCGTTTCCGTTGGGAACGGGTAGAGCAGGCACGTAACTTTGCCAATAAAATCTGGAATGCGTCACGCTTTGCGCTGATGAATCTGGAAGGGGTTACTGCGGCGGATATCGACATTACTGGTGACTTGAGCACAGTTGACCGCTGGATCCTGCATCGTTTGAACGAAACTTCACGCGATATCACGCGTCTAATAGATGCTTATGAATTTGGCGAGACAGGCCGCCTTCTGTATAACTTTATTTGGGATGACTTGTGCGACTGGTACATTGAGTTTGCGAAGCTTTCCCTGTATGGCGAAAACGCAGAGGCGAAAAAGAAAACACAGTCCGTACTGGCGTATGTGCTGGACCGGACACTGCGCATGATTCATCCGTTCATGCCGTTTATCTCCGAGGAAATATGGCAGCATCTTCCGCATGAAGGCGAAACGATTACACTGGCCGCTTGGCCTGTCTATGATTCGGCTTTCGAGGACAAGGATGCGGTAGCTGAAATGAATTTGCTGATCGACGTGATTCGCGCTGTGCGGAATATCCGCGCTGAAGTGAACGTGCCGATGAGTAAAAAGATCGAATTGCTCGTAAAACCCGGCGATCAAGCCGTTCTCGATATCATTAGCCGTAATGGGGAATATGTACGTCGATTCTGTAATACGTCTGAATTTGACGCGGGATTGGAGCTATCTGTTCCAGATAAAGCCATGACTTCTGTAGTCAGTGGAGCAGAGTTGTACCTGCCGTTAGCCGGCCTGCTTGATATTGCCCAGGAAATTAGCAGACTCGAAAAAGAGCTTCAGCATTTGAACAGTGAAGTGGAGCGCGTGGAGAAAAAGCTGTCCAACCAAGGCTTCGTGGCGAAGGCACCAGCCAAAGTCATCGAGGAAGAGAAGGCCAAGCAAGCCGATTATTCGGATAAGCGCGCCAAAGTTATCGCACGGATCGAAGAACTCAAGGGATAATTCCACTAACTATAAAATGACCTGAAGGTGAAGAGAATGTCAGATACGATCAGGGGCGGGGGAGTAGCTCCTTTACAAAGCTATGATGAAGCAGTGGAATGGATTAACGGTTTGATTCCGTTTGGAATCAGACCCGGACTGGAACGGATTGAGCAGTTAATGAGCATGTTGGGTGATCCGCAACGGCATCTTAAATTTGTGCATATTGCGGGAACCAATGGCAAGGGCTCGACCTGTGCTTTCTTAACCTCTGTCCTGCTGAAATGCGGTTATGATGTGGGAACCTTTACGTCTCCGTATATCACCCGGTTTACGAACCGATTCCAATTCAACGGGACGGATATTCCCGATGATACACTGGTCTTACTTGCCAATCGTTTGTATCCGTTGGTCAAGGAAATCGCAGTCAGTGATTTGGGATCACCCACGATGTTCGAGGTATCGACAGCGTTGGCTATTTTATATTATGCAACGGTGACTTTTCCAGATGTTGTGGTATGGGAGACAGGCCTCGGGGGAAGGATGGATGTAACTAATATCGTGAGTCCTATCGTTTCGGTCATTACGAATGTAGGCTATGACCATACGGATATTTTAGGGGATACACTCGAACAGATCGCAGGCGAAAAGGCTGGAATTATCAAGCCGGGCGTACCTGTTGTTAGCTGTGTATCTCAGCCAGAGGCTATTCAGGTTATACGGGAAACGGCGGCAAAGCAGGGAGCAACCCTGTATCTGGCAGGAGAACAGTTTACGTATGAACGGCTGAATGGGGACGAAACAGGACAGACTTTTTCGTTTGCGGGACCCTTCCGACACATGGAAATCGGCATCACGTTGTTAGGCGAGCATCAATGTGCTAATGCGGCAGGAGCTTTGATGACACTTGAGGTGCTTCGTCAGTATATGGCTTTTGTGCTGGATGACGCTGAACTACTGGAGGGCTTTAGAGAAGCGGCCTGGGCAGGTCGTCTAGAACAGGTCAGCAGTTCGCCGCGAATTGTTATTGACGGTGCTCATAATCCAGAAGGGGCGCAGACGCTGGCAAAGAGTCTTCCCCAACTGTATTCGTACCGAAAAATGGTTTTAATGATGGGTATGCTGTCAAACAAGCATCATGAAGCATACTTGCAGCATATACTGCCACTAGTGGATACGCTTATCCTGACCGAGCCCGATTTCCGCCGCAAAATGAATGCCGCTGAACTGGCTCATCTCGTGGAGAAGCTGCGGCCGTCCTATGCCAAAACGGATTTAAAAATTATTGTAGAAGGTGACTGGAAAAAGGCTCTTCGCCTGCTTCAGTCACATACGGAAGCGGAGGATCTGGGGGTGGTGTCCGGAACACTGTATCTCATTGCGGATGTACGGGCTACCCTTATGTATCAAACCGATTCGGAAAAAGGTTGGTGAAATTTGTTGATTACTTCGGAACATGTTCATTTTATCGGTATCGGCGGTTACGGGATGAGTGCGATTGCTCGGGTTATGCTGGAGATGGGATATACCGTGACAGGCTCAGATGTGGCATCACAGGAGCTGACAGAAAAACTGGCGGCAAAAGGCGCAAAAATATACCTCGGGCACACGCCTGAGCACGTTACAGGGGCGGACATCGTCGTTTATTCGACGGCACTGTCCCGTGACAATGTGGAGCGGGTGGCAGCAGAGGAATTGAATATTCCGACCCTGCATCGTTCCCAGATGCTCGCAAGGTTGCTTAACGAGCGTAAGGGAGTAGCTGTTGCGGGAGCGCACGGCAAAACGACAACCTCCTCGATGATCGCTCTGGTCATGGAGAGATGTAATGTCGATCCAACATACATTATTGGCGGCGAAATCACGAATTTGGGGACGAATGCCAAAGCAGGCAAAAGCGAGTTTGTCGTTGCCGAGGCGGATGAGAGCGATGGTTCTTTCCTGCAATATCATCCTTGGCAAGGTATCGTGACCAACATTGAAGCCGACCATTTGGAAAATTATGATGGCGACTTTAATCGTCTGAAAAGTGCCTATGTACAGTTCTTGAGCCAAATCCGGCCGGATGGCGCGGCTATCGTATGTGCTGATGATCAGAACGTACGGGAAATGCTGCCTCAGATTCAGACTCGAGTCATTACCTATGGAGTCGAGCATGAAGCAGATTATACGGCAACGGATATCCAGTTGGGCGACCGTCGATTAAGCTTTACCATGAACCGCAAAGGGACGGCGCTTGGAACCATCGAATTGTCTGTACCGGGTAAACATAATCTGTACAACGCTATGGCTAGTGTGATTTCTTGCTTGGAAGCAGGCATCCCATTTGAGCAAATTGCTGCAGCTATTGTGGAGTTTCACGGAGCAAAGCGTCGTTTTCAGGTGCTTGGCGAAAGCAATGACATTCTTGTTATTGATGATTATGCCCATCATCCAACAGAGATTGAGGCGACGATTAGTGCAGCTACAGTGACTGGCAAGCGTATTATTGCCGTGTTCCAGCCGCAACGCTACAGCCGTACTTTTTTCCTGCTGGATGCGTTTAGTCGTGCTTTCAGCGAGGCGAATGAAGTCATTATTACCGACATTTATTCTCCGGCGGGAGAAAAACAAATTGAAGGTGTGCATTCTTCCAAGCTCGTGGATTTAATCGTCCAGAACAGCAACGCGAATGCCATTTATCTGCCAACCAAGGAAGCTGTTATCAATGAGTTGAAGGATCGCCTTCAGCCGGGTGATCTTGTGCTGACAATGGGCGCGGGAGATATCTGGAAAGTGGGCGACACACTGGCACGCCATCTGCGCGAACGGCAAGTTTAATAAGTATCCATAAGGTTATGCCTATGAAATACAACCATTCAAGAGTATCCCGAACACGAAACGTGTCCTCGGGATACCCTTTTTTGTAGTGCCCGGGGCATATTTTCACTTCCTGACTCATACAACAGATTATGAGGAAGTATGGGACAAGGAGGGAGTGCATCCGTGAACAAAGCAAAGATGACATTCCGGTTCGATCAACAGACGTCGGAGGCAAGGCTACAGGTGCTTCCGTACAAAACCGGGCCGATAACTAGCCAGCAGCGTGAAACAAATAAAGAAGCGGAACAGTATGAAAGCGAGAAACAGCCTCAAGCTGCTAACCAGCATGAAAGAACAGAAAGAATTAGCGGCATAGGTGCAAACAGCGGGACTGAACGAATTTCAGAAATTAACGAGCCACCGGGCGTGAATAGACCTGGCACGAGGCGGCGTTTTGCTCCCGCTCCCATCGTGCAGGAAGGATGGGATGATCCGTTTGGGCGGTCAGCAGCTTCCTGGTCAGATACGGATTTTCTCCCAGATGGTACGGAAGAGGATGAAGAAGAAACTCATCGTTCCAGTCAAGAGTACCGAAAGCGCCCGCCCCATCCCTCCAGATGGAAGCTGATTGGCTCAGTAGCCAGTGCGTTGATGACCGGGGGAATGTTTGGATATATCATGTTGTTGCTTTTTAACGGAGGTGGAGCTGTCCCGGGATCAGTTCCGTCAACAGAGGAGGCTATTCCGGTCTTTAAAGAATCTGTTAGTACAGATACACCATCTGTAAAAGAGAATTCTGCTCCTGTCACAGTTGTATCGGCTCAGGTCCCTTCCCAAACCTATTACCTGCTGCAATACGGAGTATTCAGTACCCCTGAACGGGCTTTGCAAGCAAAGGAAGAGCTGTTGAAGGCAGGCATTGCCGCTGGTGGGGACACAGAGGATCAGAACCGAGTCTATGCAGGGATATCGCCGGACAGGGAACAGGCCAAGTTGCTCAGCAATCAACTGAAAACACAAGGAGTCGAGTTGTATGTCCGTGAGCTCCAACTACCTGGATTCGAAAAAGCAGCTTATGGGGGCGAAGGTGAAAAGCTCACTACCTTTTTTCACCTAAGCAGCACATTGGTCGGCAAGCTGAGCGGGCTTTCCTCATCCTTGCTTGAAGCAGACGGATCAGGTAAGGCGAATGCCGCCGAAATGAAGGAACTGAACGATCTTCACCAGCAGTGGACGCAAAATATCGCAGCGCTTCCCTCCGGTCTGCCGAAGGAAGCGGCTGATTCCGTATCCACGCTGGAAAAGGCGATGAACAGTGCAGTCTCGGCACTTGGAGAATATAACAAGAACACAGCCAAGGAGCACATTTGGGAAATTCAGTCTTCGATGATGGAATATGTTTTGCATGAGAAGGAATTTATACAATTCATAAAACAATAGATTCTCAATGTTTTCCGGCAAGGAACTGGAAATAGTTCCCCATGCCGGATTTCTGTTTGTATTGCGGTTGAAATCACCGTATAATAATGAAGGTGTCAAAAAATGGCGAGGGAAGATCAGGATGAAAAAAAATGTAGGAATGCTTATACTGTTTTTGTTGCTCGGTTGGCTCTTGGGTGCATGGATTGCCAAAGCTCTTCAATCGATCAAGTTCCTTTCCTTTCTGACCCACCCCACTACGATATCCTGGTCGCCGAGAGCGGATCTGGATATTATCAGCTACAACATAACGATAAATTTTGAATTGAGCCTGCTTAGTCTGATCGGCATCATCGCCGCGTTCTGGCTGTACCGCAGGCTCTAACTGATGAAAAGGAGCTTCCCTTATGGACGGGAAAATTACGCCCCGCATTATTCTGGCATCGACTTCACCGAGAAGGAAGGAATTGCTTTCATTTCTTAGACTGCCCTTTGACGTGATGCCGAGTCATGCGGATGAAAGCACGCCTGAGAGCTGGACGCCTCAGCAAATTGTGGAGGCCCTTGCGGTACGCAAAGCCGAAGCGGTCGTGAACATTGCCAGCCAGTCCGAAGAAGATGGATTGGTAATTGGCAGTGATACCATAGTCGTGCTGGATGGTTTGGTACTGGGTAAGCCTGCCGACCATGCGGACGCGGTTCGCATGCTGACAGCATTGCAGGGAAGAACCCACCGTGTATTCACCGGGGTGGCCTGCATACATACCGTAACCGGCAAAACGCTTGTCAGACACCGCCAAACGGAGGTTACGATGAAGCCTCTGAGCCATGAGCAAATTGTGGCATATGTGAATACGGGTGAACCTTCTGACAAAGCGGGAGCGTACGGCATTCAGGGTTTGGGTGCTACGCTGGTGGAATCTATTCAGGGTTGTTATTTTAACGTCGTAGGATTGCCGCTTTCCCTGCTGTCGGACATGTTGTCCGAATTCGGAGTGAGCGTGTTGCAACCTTAAAGGGGATAAACATATGTTAGAGTCGCCAACACTGATGCTTCGCGACCTCCCTCATGAAGAACGACCAAGAGAGCGCATGATGACATATGGGGCAGAAGCTTTAAGCAACGCGGAGTTGCTGGCAATATTGCTGCGTACGGGAACACAAAATGAGTCATCGGTGCATTTAGCGCAGCGTATTTTGCAGCAGGCGGGGAACTTGCGCCAACTGGTGGATATGAGTCTGACCGAATTGACCCAGATTAAAGGCATTGGCAATGCCAAGGCGATACAGCTCAAAGCGGGTATTGAACTTGGGCGACGGCTGGCATTGTCACGCCATTTGGAGACCCCGGTGATCAGTTGCCCGCGGGACGTGGCAGATCTGCTGTTTGAGCAGCTTCGTTATTTGCAGAAGGAGCATTTTGTATGCCTGTTTCTCAATACTAAAAATCATGTCATTGCCCAGGAAACGCTATCCATGGGCAGCCTGAATTCCGCCATCGTACATCCTCGTGAAGTATTTCGGGCAGCGATCAAATGCAGCAGTGCTTCGATCATTTGCGCTCATAACCATCCGAGCGGTGATCCGAAGCCAAGCCCGGAGGATGTCCAGTTGACCCGTCGCCTGATGGAAGCGGGCAACATCGTGGGCATCGACGTGCTCGATCATATCGTGATCGGGGACGGAACCTTCGTAAGTTTGAAGGAACAAGGTCTGATATAATATACTATTTAAATCAAACATTTAAATCCGACCGGCTAGGCCGGCCTGAATAAACCGTTTATACATGGATAACAGATTTCAGGGAAGAGAAAAGGAGATTAACATCATGCTGGGTGGCTTTACAAAAGATTTAGGAATTGACTTGGGGACGGCAAACACGCTGGTATACGTAAGAGGAAAAGGGATTGTGGTTCGTGAACCTTCTGTAGTGGCTTTGCGTACAGACACAAAAACCATTGAAGCTGTTGGTGAATCTGCAAAAAAAATGATCGGTCGCACACCGGGGAATATCCGTGCGATCCGTCCGATGAAGGATGGCGTTATTGCGGATTTTGATACGACAGCAACGATGATCAAATATTTTATCCGTCAGGCGCAAGCTCAACGTTCTTTGTTTCCGCGTCATCCCAATGTGATGGTTTGTGTGCCTTCAGGAATTACTGCGGTGGAGCAGCGTGCTGTTGAAGATGCAACAAAGCAAGCGGGCGCGCGGGAAGCGTACACGATTGAGGAGCCGTTTGCGGCTGCAATCGGCGCTGATCTTCCCGTATGGGAGCCAACGGGCAGCATGGTTGTCGATATCGGCGGAGGTACAACGGAGGTAGCGGTTATTTCCCTGGGCGGGATTGTGAC
Source organism: Paenibacillus sp. LT-B23 (assembly GCF_059417685.1). NCBI lineage: Bacteria > Bacillati > Bacillota > Bacilli > Caryophanales > Paenibacillaceae > Paenibacillus > Paenibacillus sp. LT-B23. The sequence continues at coordinate 168,471 of NZ_JBSQBM010000013.1, forward strand.
GAGCCGTTCCGTGCGTGTGGCTGGTGATGAAATGGACGAGTCCATCATCCAATACGTGAAGCGTCAATACAATCTGATGATTGGTGAGCGGACTTCGGAACAGTTGAAAATGGAAGTCGGTTCTGCAATGCCGCTGGAACAAGTGGAGACGTCGGAAATTCGTGGACGTGATCTGGTAACAGGTTTGCCGAAGACGATTACGATTACGTCAGATGAAATCAGTGAAGCATTGTCCGATACAGTGAATGCAATTGTGGAAGCAGTCAAAGTGACACTGGAAAAATGTCCTCCCGAGCTGGCGGCAGACATTATGGACAGAGGTATTGTATTGACTGGTGGCGGAGCACTTTTGCGCAACTTGGACAAGTTGTTGGCGGCTGAAACCGGGATGCCGGTTATCGTAGCGGAAAATCCTCTGGATTGCGTGGCAATCGGTACAGGCAGAGCGCTGGAAAATATCCATTTGTTCAAATCGCGCAGCAGTTCTGCCGTCCGTTCCAAACGTTGAATCGGGGGTGTAGGAACTGTTTAAGCTGTTTGGCAATAAAAGACTATTTATTCTATTGATCGGAATCGTTCTGTTTATTGCCCTTATGGGGATCACACTTGGACAGAGAAATTCCTTAACCTGGCCGGAAAAGTTCGCCAGAGATTCAATTGGCTTTGTGCAAGGTATCTTCTACAGGCCCGCTTCAGCAATAGCGGGCTTCTTTGAAGATATCGGGAATATGCGGAGCATTTATAGTGAAAATGAACGGTTGAAAATTGCCGTAGCGCAGTTAACCGCTGAGCAGATTCAGACTTCTAACTTGAAAGAGACAAACGCCAGACTGGAGCAAGAACTGAAATTCACCCAAACGCAAAAGTCCAAAAATCAATATGATTATCGTATTGCACAGGTAAATAGCGTCAGTAATGATTCCAAAACGCTTGTCATTGATATTGGTGAAAAGGACGGGGCCAAGGTTGGTCAGGAAGTCAGATCACTTGAAGGGTTTGTGGGGGTTATTAGTCGCACAGCGAATTTCACTTCTACGGTTACGCTATTGACTACATTAGACCCTAAAAATCCAAATTCTTATGCTATCGCAGCGACAGCACTGGGCAAGGAAAATAATTCGTTCGGTATGATTGAAAGCTATGATCCGGCTACGAACAGATTTCAAATGACTCGCATTGAGGAAAATGATCCAATCGCAAAAGGTGATCAGATCATTACGTCCGGAGCAGGCGGGAAGTTCCGTAAAAATCTGTTGATCGGTACGGTAGAAAAAATCCAGGTTGGCGAGTTCGGACAAACACGTACAGCGATTATCAAACCCGCAGCCAGCTTCGTGGATTGGAAAGAATTGCTCGTTCTTTACACTCCTGAGGTACCGGAATAATGAAGATACGCGGTCAGGTTTTAATACTGCTGCTGTTTGTACTGTTTATAGCTGAAGGAACGATTCTTCCGTGGCTTCTTCCGGATAGTTGGCATCCAAGAATGGTTCCGAATCTCGTGTATGTCGTCATTTTGTTTGTATCCGTGTATTATAGTCGCCATACGGCATTGGTACTGGGTGTTGTTTTTGGACTTATTCATGACGTTGTGTATTACGGGTTTATTATCGGACCTTACTCTTTTGCAATGGGATTGTCGGCTTATTTGCTGGGGCTGGTATTTACAGCTCGACGTGCGCCGATGCCTATTATGATGGGAGCTGTGCTGATCGGCAGTTTTCTGCTGGATTCGATGCTTTTTGCCATTGATCATCTGTTCCAGTTGAACCATCAGACTTTCGACTGGGCGTTGGCTCAATATATGATCCCTGATTTATTTATCCATTTTCTGTTCGCCCTCATCATTTACGTCCCCGTTCGCAAGCAATTGCAGCGTTTGGGTATTCGTGTGAAAAAGGAAGAGAAAGTCTAGGTCTTTTTACACACATTTTGTCCGGGTTAGCAGGGATTTCACGTTCCGGGGACGAAATGATTGAGATAGGAGGGACAGGCTAATGGCGGTGAAATCGAATCATGTCACGATTAAAGGCATCAAAGACGGCCTGGTATTCCTTCTGGACGATCAATGTGAGTTTGAGGATTTGCTGGGCGAGCTGCGTTTCAAGCTGGAGCACAGTCATCAAAATATTTTAACCGGACCGATTATTCATGTGGATATTAAGCTGGGAAGCCGGGAAGTGACGGAGGAACAAAAGGAAAGTATTCTGGATATTTTGAGACAGAAGGGGAATCTGCTCATACGGTCCGTCGAATCGCCCGGACTGCCTTCGGAGGTGCAGGGGAAAGCTCCCATTCACACCGTGACAGGGATTATCCGTTCAGGCCAGGTGCTTCATCATAACGGGAATTTACTCTTTTTGGGAGATGTGAACCCCGGTGGGATTATAACGTGTACTGGTGATATCTACGTGCTCGGTGCCCTGCGGGGTATGGCGCATGCGGGGATGGAGGGAAATGGCGAGGCAATTATCGCGGCCTCCTATTTTGCACCAACACAGCTGCGAATTTCCGAAATGATCAGTCGTCCGCCCGATGAATGGGAGACGCGTGAATCCGGAATGGAATTTGCGTATCTCAAGGACGGCGCCATGCAAATAGATAAAATGAGTAATATTGTGCGTCTGGGCCGCGATTTTAACGTGTTCAAAGGGGTGTAGCACATGGGAGAGGCTATCGTCGTCACTTCAGGAAAAGGCGGCGTCGGCAAAACGACGACGTCAGCCAATATAGGAACAGCGCTGGCACTGCTCGGCAAAAAGGTGTGCTTAGTGGATACGGATATCGGCTTGCGTAATCTGGATGTTGTTATGGGTTTGGAAAACCGGATTATCTATGATCTGGTCGATGTAGCGGAAGGTCGTTGCCGTTTAAATCAGGCTTTGGTCAAGGATAAGCGCTTTGAGGAGCTGTATATGCTGCCTGCTGCTCAAACTAAGGACAAGAGTGCCGTAACGCCGGAGCAGGTTAAGGATATTATTTTGGAGCTTAAAAAGGATTTTGAATATATATTGATTGATTGTCCTGCGGGTATTGAGCAGGGCTTCAAAAATGCTATTGCTGGAGCGGATCAGGCGATTGTCGTAACGACACCGGAAAATGCTGCTGTGCGCGATGCTGACCGGGTTATCGGATTGCTGGAAAGCTCGCATGTGATTTCACCAAAACTGGTGGTTAATCGCATCCGCAACAGCATGGTCAAATCCGGGGATATGCTGGATATTGACGGCATTTTACAAGTGCTTAGCATAGACCTTATCGGGATTGTGCCGGACGATGAAATGGTAATCAAGGCAGCCAATACAGGAGAGCCTACCGTCATGAATCCGGATTCACAGGCAGCGATTGCCTACCGTAACATTGCTAGACGGATTCTGGGTGATACAGTGCCACTCATGCAACTGGATCAGAAGAAAAGCGTGATGACACGGTTTAAGAAATTCTTTGGTATGGGTGGATGAAGAAAACAGTGAATTATGGCTGGGAGACGGCTCCGCGTGTGATTTGATCTATGATCGCTGTTGCCACGGGATTCTTTATTTGTAAAACATTTAGTGGTAAGAATCCCGTGGCAAAGGCGAACGCTTCGCTTCTTCAGATTCAAATCACCCGCTTCGCTACTGCCAGCGCAAAATTCCTAAACTATTTTTAAGTGAGAGAATGGATGTAGAGGAAAGATACGTACGAAGAATTGCAGGCTTTTTTAAAACTTCTTAGTCCTTTCATCTTAATTACGAACACTTAAATAAGTAATAAACTTATTTAAGTGTTTTTGGCTTGTCTTTTTGACTTCTATAATTCCTAGTTCTTAATATAATGCTCACTACATAGCTGCTATATATTCAATCACATCCGGTGCGCTTGCGCCGGTTTTTTTCATTTTCAGATACGTAATCCCGAACCGGACAACATAAGTTGAAGCCCGTCCTCATAAGATGTACCAAACATACCTCGCTGGGGGGCTGAAACAGGATGAATAAAAACTCCGGAATCAAGCAGCGCAGAGAAGAACGCATACAGCAGCTGATCGCGAGAAACAAAGCTGAAGAATATTCCTCAGGCATGCATCAGGACAGGCACGGGAACAGGGAAATGAAGCCGGTGCCAGCAGTGATCCGGCCCAGAGACCCGGAAACCGAATGGAAAAATGAACGACAACGCTGGCAGCAATCTTTTGGGGAGAACCGGCGTCCGTCTTTTTGGGTTTCTTTTTGGCGCAGGTCTGTGTTTGCTACTGTGCTGTTTGGATTGGTGTGGGGATTATTTCGCTGGGATGTTCCCTATGCGGTCAATTTAAGAATGTTTATCGCGGATGCCTTAAATAAGGATATGGATTTTGCAGCCGCCGGACAATGGTATGAAACTTATTTTGATGGGACCCCATCCTTCTTACCGATCTTTGGAGAGGAGCCTGAAACACACAAGGTGAACGCAGTCCGCAAGGGTTCTCCGCCAATTCAAGGGAATATAACACAGCCATTTGCGCTAAGCCTCAAAGGAGTGGAAATTGCACCCAAAGCTGCTGATAATGGGGCAATCGCTGTCAAAAGTATAGATGCGGGACGTGTGCTGGACATATTCAATCACCCGGAAAGTGGAATTACAATTACGATTCGTCACACTGGCGGTATCACGGTAACGTACGGACGTCTATCCCGCTCTACCTTAAAGGTGAACGATTGGGTCCAGGAGGGGGACGAGGTCGGTGTGCTACCAGCAGGCCATAGTGGCAGTGAGGCAGCGACTCTGTTTTTTGCGGTGCAGAGAGGAAATCAGTATATTGATCCGGCGGAAGTGGTAGCCCTTGATTAATGTCCGGGGCGTGACTTTGTCTCTGCATCCACTGTTCGTACTGGTGATGCTAACCTCCGTGTTGACAGGACATTTTATCGAGATCATGACTTTGTTTACGCTGGTGTTCATTCATGAACTGGGGCATGCAACAGCAGCCACGTTGTTGGGGGCGCGGGTGCTGACCATACAGATGCTACCCTTTGGAGGAGTGGCCGTCATTGACGATCAGGGAAAGCTCAACGCGTGGAAGGAGATTGTCATTGCGCTGGCTGGCCCTCTGCAAAACGGAATTATGATTGTCATCCTTCTATTGCTCAGAAATGTGAGCGAGGGGGAGCATGAATATATAAATTATATGATTCAGGGAAATGCTGTCATTGCACTGTTCAATCTGCTCCCGATTTTACCACTGGACGGAGGAAAAATAATGCAGGCGCTGATGAGCTTATCCATCCCGTATCACCGTACTCTAGTTTGGACTTTTCGAGCCAGCATTGTGACCAGCCTGCTATTTTGTATCTATGGTATTTCGCCGTTATTAAGGCAAAATGGCCCTGTGCATTTAAATCTGCTGGCGGTAGGGATTTTTTTGCTTTATTCTAATATTGTGGATTATCGGAATATCCCTTATCGTTTTATACGTTTTTTGCTGGGAAGGGACGAGCTCTTTTACCGGGAGGCAGCTAAGGGAAGTATTGCCTTGCCAATTGTATCCTTGCCTATGAAACATTTGGAGCCTGTTTTGCGTCTTTTCAAAAGGGACCGATATCATATGGTTTATGTCATGAATGAGCAGGGACGGATTGTAGCGGTATTGCCAGAGCAACGCCTTATTCGCTCTTATTTTGCAGCGCGCCCGCCGGATGGCGGAAAATCCAAACCTAAATAGAAAAGTAGCAGTTTTTTATGAGTTGAGGAAAGAGGCTGTATCCAGAGAGGTTGAAAAACCATGAAGCAAATGATTGTACAATGCCAGCAGCAGATGACCCAAATGGCACTGCTGGAAGAGGGACGATTGGTAGAATATGCAGCTGAATTGCCGCGAAAGCGGGGAATTCTTGGTTCCTTTTTCAAAGCCAGAGTCGTCAATGTGCTGCCGGGAATGCAAGCCGCCTTTGTTGACATTGGACAGCGAAAGAATGCCTTTTTATATGTGGATGACGTACTTCACGCCCATTTGGACAAGCAACCTGAGGTGAAGCCCTCCATTTCCGAGCTGTTGAAGGTGGGGCAGGAAATTGTAGTGCAGGTGTTGAAAGAGGCCGTGGGTAGCAAAGGGGCCAGAGTAACCACTCATTTTTCACTTCCGGGTCGTTGGATCGTATACATGCCTCGCGCCGATTATGTGGCTGTATCCAAAAAGATCGAGCGTGAGGGAGAACGTGCTCGTCTGAAAGCGATGGGAGAGCAGCTTCGAACAGGTGAAGAAGGAGTCATTATCCGTACAGTTTCGGAGGAAATGAGCAGAGAAGCGATTGAAAATGACCTGAACCAGTTGCGTCAGCAATGGGAAGTCATTCAGCTTAAAGCTGCTGAACACTCGGCTCCATGTGAGCTGCACCGGGATTTGAGCATCGTCCAGCGTCTGATTCGGGATGTGTTTACACCGGAGCAGGATGAGCTGGTTATTGACAGTGAGGAACAGGCCAAGGAAGCGGAAATATTACTGCGTCAGATCAGTCCGGAGAATGCTCATGTGAGCATATTTCGTGGCGCAGAAGAGACCATATTTAAAGCCTATGGCATCCATGAGCAATTGGAACGTGATTTTGCGCGAAAGGTATGGCTCCAGGGCGGCGGATATATCGTCATTGACCATACTGAGGCACTAACCGTCATTGATGTGAACACAGGGAAATTTACGGGGGGCAGCAATCTGGAAGAGACGGTGACCCGGACTAACATCGAAGCGGCTGAAGAGATTGCCCGACTGGTGCGTGTGCGTGATATTGGGGGCATAATCATCATTGATTTTATTGACATGGAACAAGAGGAGAACCGACGTGAAGTGTCCTCTGTGCTGGAGTCTAGGCTGAAAAAAGACCGAACCAAATCATATGTCGTTGGCTGGACACGGCTAGGACTTCTGGAGATGACTCGAAAAAAGGTACGCGAGGAAAAGACGATTTTATAAGGCGCTGCGTTTCCAAAATCATTTTAAACTAGAGGTTGAATGTGGACGAAGCTTATGCTACAATCTTTTAGTATGTGTCATGCGTAAGATTGGCTGCACATGCTGTAACCGCTCCAATCAGGTACTGAAGTACAGCATCCCCAGGGAAGTTGTCACCTGCGATTAGGCGAGTCTGAGACATAAGGAGGTGCAAGCAAATGTACGCAATTATTGAAACAGGTGGTAAGCAATACAAAGTTCAAGAGGGCGATGTATTGTTCATCGAGAAGTTGGAAGCTACCGATGGTGAAACTGTAACGTTCAACCGTGTTCTGGCAGTATCTAGCGACAATGGCTTGACTACAGGTACACCGCTTCTTTCCGGAGCTACTGTAACAGCTACAGTTGAGAAACATGGTCAAGGCCAAAAGGTCATTGTATACAAATACAAACCTAAAAAGAACTACCATGTGAAGCAAGGTCATCGTCAACCGTACACGAAAGTGACGATTGGAAAAATCCAAGCGTAAGAGGGTGCGATAAGTGATTATCGTGCGTATTACACGACTGGAGGATGGCAGCATACAGGGATTTTCCATTAAAGGTCATGCGAATTACGCCAAATCTGGCGAGGATATCGTATGTGCTGGCGTATCAGCGGTAACTGTAGGGACGGTCAATTCGATTGGAGCTCTTACAAACGTTGATATGGAATCGGAAATGGAAAACGGCTTTTTGAGCGCGTATCTTCCCCCTGAAATTCATCATGAGGCGAACGCACAGGTACAACTGTTGCTGGAATCCATGGTAATTATGCTGACAAGCATTGCTGAATCATACGGTAAGTATATTCAAATAGAAAATAAACAAAGAAGGAGGTAGACATCATGTTGAAATTGACATTGGATCTTCAATTATTCGCATCGAAAAAAGGTGTAGGTTCCACAAAAAACGGACGTGACAGTCAATCGAAACGTCTTGGCGTGAAACGTGCTGACGGTCAAGCAGTTACCGGCGGTAGCATTCTGGTTCGTCAACGCGGAACGAAAATTCACCCGGGCACGAACGTGGGCATCGGTAAGGACGACACTCTGTTCGCGAAAGTGGACGGCGTTGTGAAGTTCGAACGTTGGGGCCGTGATCGCAAAAAGGTGAGCATCTACCCGATCGACGTTGCTCCAGTAGCAGCTACTGTAGAAGCTTAATAGCGGCTTAGACACGCTGAAAAGCCTCCGGCAATTTTGTCGGAGGCTTTTTTGTATGATGGTAATGAACTGGAAAGTCAGTCTGTGCTATACTGGATTAAGGTTCTTTATTAATCCATTTTAATTATCGCAGAACGGAGAGAAGCTATGTTCCAGCGGATAAGAGCGCCTCATCTGGCGTTGGGTTCCATTCTGATTCCTTTGGTTTTTTCACTGCTCTATCCTGCAGCAATAACGATTATCATATTAGCCGTGTGGTCTGTTATTGCCGCCTGTTTTAGCATGTGGCATATACAGAGACAGGTTGAAGCTGAGCGGAAAGCTGCTTTGCGTTCTTTGGAGCGTACAGCTATCGCAGCTCTCAATCATCACCGGCATGACTGGATGAATGACTTGCAGGTGCTTTATGGCTATATTCGTATGAATAAGCATGATAAATCGGCTGCTTATGTGGAAACAATAAAAGGGCGCGTAGCAGAGGACAGTAAAATATCCAAGCTGGGTATTCCCTCGCTGGTGTTTTATTTGCAGTCTTTTCGCGTGAACGCCGGAAATTTACAGTTGTCGGTTCAGGTTGAGGAGCATTTAAAGTTGGACGCTGTCATGTCTCCCGAAGACGGCGAGTCGCTTGCCTCGGCCGTCATAGAAACGGTACGTGCGTATCAATATGGCGGGGGCCGGTCGTCCTGGGGAGAAGTGCGCAGATTAACACTTTATTTCGGTATGGATGAGAATGATGTTATCGTCCGGTTTGAAGGCAGTGACGTACCTGCTGATTTGAATTTGTTAAAGCAGGTCAGATCCGGACACGGAAGTGAACGCATTCGAACAGAGAAGCTTCCTACGGGTGAAATGTTTCAAATTCGGATGCAGTGTCAGACATAAGGAAGGTGTAACCATGTTTGTAGATAAAGCGAAGATTTTTGTTAAAGGCGGCGACGGTGGAGACGGGTTGATTGCGTTTCGCCGTGAGAAATACGTTCCTGAAGGCGGTCCTGGTGGCGGTGACGGAGGTAACGGTGGAGACGTGATTTTCCGTGTCGATGAAGGCTTGCGTACCTTGATGGATTTTCGGTACCAGCGGCATTTTAAAGCTAAACGCGGAGAAAAAGGCCGCAACAAGAGCCAGCATGGAGCCAATGCGGATCATATGATCGTACGCATACCTCCGGGTACAGTCATCATGGATGATGATACCGGTGAAGTGGTAGCAGACATGACACGTCATGGTCAGCAGGTTATTGTGGCCAAAGGCGGACGCGGCGGACGCGGAAATATCCGTTTTGCCACACCAAACAATCCAGCACCTGAGCTGGCTGAGAATGGCGGAGAGGGCCAGGAACGTTATATTACCCTTGAGCTTAAAGTAATGGCCGACGTAGGCCTGGTTGGTTTTCCTAGCGTAGGGAAGTCCACATTGCTGTCGGTAGTATCTTCCGCAAAACCGAAGATTGGTGCCTACCATTTTACTACGATTACGCCTAATTTGGGTGTTGTGGATGTAGGCGACCATCGTAACTTTGTTATGGCCGATCTGCCTGGATTGATTGAAGGAGCTCATGAAGGCATAGGACTGGGACATGAATTCCTGAGGCACATTGAACGGACACGTATTATTATCCACGTCGTGGATATGGCGGGCTCCGAGGGTCGTGATCCGTTTGAAGATTGGACTAAAATTAACGACGAATTAAAGCAATATAACGCAACATTAGCCGAGCGTCCACAAATTGTGGCGGCGAATAAAATGGATATGCCGGAATCGGAAGAAAATCTGGCTCAATTCAAGGAACAAATCGCTTCTGTTCGTCCGGATCTCGAAATTTTGCCCATTTCCTCGTTGACACGCCAAGGCGTAAAGGAACTGCTCTATCGGGCTGCTGATCTGTTGGATCAAATACCGGACGAGCCAGTTGTTGAGGAAGTAGCGGAAGTGAATGAACGTAAGGTGTTTAAGCTGGATAAGGCAGAGGATGAAGGTTTCACCATTGTACGTGAAAACGATACATTCGTGGTGCACAGTGTCAAAATCGAGCGCATGATGAAGCGTATGCAGCTAAATTCGCACGATGCGATTTTAAAGTTAGCAAGAACATTGCGCCACATGGGTGTGGATGCTGAGCTGCGCAAGCGTGGTGCTGTTGATGGAACGCCTGTACGCATTGCCGATTTCGAGTTTGAATTCGTGGAAGGCAGCAGCTATTACTAAAAATGAAATACTTGTCTGAAGTATGGACGGTTACTACGCTATAGGAAACTCTATAGACGGCAGTAGCCGTTTTTTTGTACCGTTAGCTTGCCGATTGTCAGGAGTTTCGATATAATGTCCTCTATATAAAAACATAAGTCTTTGAGGAGAGGACGTTCGTGAAAGAGCGCTATTACTTGGTACGGGAAGATATTTTGCCTGAAGCTATCGTTAAGACGATCCAGGTTAAGCTGCTGCTTGCTTCGGGAGATGTTAAAACCGTGCATGACGCCGTGGAGCAAGTCGGGCTAAGTCGAAGCGCCTTTTATAAATATAAGGATGGCATTCATTTGGTCAACCAACTGGAGCGTGAGCGAATTGTCAATATCTCTATTGATTTGGAGCATCAATCCGGCATGCTGTCCAGAGTACTTGGCAGGGTGGCAGATTACGGAGGCAATGTGCTAACGATTCAGCAGAGCATTCCGCTACAAGGCAGAGCTAACGTAGTCATTTCGGTAGAAATGTCCAGACTTAGTGAAGAGCTTGGGGTTCTGCTGGAGGGCCTGGAAACCATTTCCGGTGTGAAGCGCGTTCGCCTGATCGGGCAAGGTTAAGAGCTATAAAGCTCATTAGATATAAGTTAGCAGGAGGGGAATGGATGAAACCGGTCAAAGTAGGATTGTTAGGATTAGGAACGGTAGGAACGGGAGTCGTTCGAATCGTGGAAGGAAATCAGGAAGATTTGAGCAGACAAGTCGGTTCGCCGATCATTATTGAAAAAATAGCTGTTAAAAATATAGAGAAATATCGTTCCATTGAAGTCGATCCAGCCAAGCTTACAGAGGACCCGTGGGAGGTCATCCGTGATCCAGAGATTGATGTTATTATCGAAGTCATGGGTGGCGTGGATCAGACGAAGAAGTACATTCTGGAAGCGCTGGAGCGCGGCAAGCATATCGTAACAGCGAACAAGGACTTAATGGCTCTGCATGGCTCTGAAGTACTGGCGAAGGCGCAGGAAAAGCAGTGTGATATTTTTTATGAAGCAAGTGTAGCGGGCGGTATTCCGATTATTCGTACGCTGATTGAAGGCTTCTCCTCCGATCGTATTACTCGCATTATGGGGATTGTGAACGGTACAACCAATTTTATTTTAACCAAAATGAGTCAGGAGGGGGCTTCTTACGAGGAAGTTCTCAAGGAAGCGCAGGAGCTTGGATACGCGGAATCTGATCCGACTTCAGACGTGGAGGGACTGGATGCTGCCCGTAAGATGGCTATCCTTGGTACGCTCGGCTTCCGTTCGGATATAGAGCTTAAGGACGTAAGCGTTACTGGTATTACAAAGGTATCCAGTGAAGATATCGCTTTTGCCAAAACACTGGGCTATGAAATGAAGCTGCTTGGCATTGCGGAGCGTCAGGGTGATGAATTTACGATCAATGTTCAGCCAACGATGGTACGTAAGCAGCATCCTTTGGCCTCGGTGAACGGGGTATTCAACGCAGTTTATGTACATGGTGAAGCCGTAGGTGAAACCATGTTCTACGGTGCGGGTGCAGGAGAAATGCCAACAGCTACATCGGTTGTAGCCGATCTGGTGGCTGTAGTGAAGAACCTCAAGCTCGGCGTGAATGGGCTTAAGGCCATCGTACCTTATAACCCTAAAAAAATCAGCAGTGACGAGGACGTGTATTTCAAAAACTTCGTACTTCTGCATGTAGATGATAAGGCCGGAGTATTGGCGCAGATCACACAGGTATTTGCTGAATTCGACGTCAGTCTGGCATCTGTGGTGCAGCAACCAAATGAGGTCAATCCAGATGCTGAAATTATTATCGTAACCCATTTGGCCAGTAAGGCAAGTATGAAAAAGGTTCTGGAGCATTTTGAATCTCTGGATGTCATTCGCCGTATCAAGAGTGTGTATCGGGTAGAGGGATAGTTCAAGAAAGCAGGGGGAATTGTCTGTATGACCGTTTTGAAAACTGCAAGAGTGCGTGTGCCTGCAAGTACCGCCAATTTAGGCCCCGGTTTTGATACACTGGGCATGGCGTTGTCCTTGTATGCATGGGTTGAATTGAAAGAGGCCGGACAGACGGCTTTCCATTTATACGGGGATGAAATGAACGGTATTTCCCAGGATAAAACGAATCTGATTTATAAAGTAGCACAAATGGTTTTTCGGGAGGCCGGGGTATCAGTTCCTGAGCTGGATATTTCGATGTATTCGGATATTCCACTTACCCGCGGTTTAGGCAGTAGTGCTTCAGCCATTGTGGGTGCGCTTGTGGCTGCAAATACGCTGATCGGCTCACCTTTGTCAGACTCCAAGTTGTTTGACATGGCAAGTGCTATTGAAAAGCATCCTGACAATGTGGGAGCCTCCTTGTTTGGCGGCATTATTACAGCGATGTGGGATGGCAAACATGCCAAGCATTTACGGCTTGAGCCGGATGCAAATCTGGAGGTTCTGGTAGTCATTCCGGATTTCCAATTGTCTACCTCCAAGGCCAGAGAGGTTCTACCCGCGCATGTATCCTTGAAAGATGCCGTATACAATGTGAGCCATGCTTCGATGCTCGTAGCGGCATTGGCATCAGGCCGAACCGATTTGATCGCCGAGGCGATGCAGGATCGGCTTCACCAGCCTTATCGGGCGGCTCTTGTGCCGGGTATGACAGAGATTTTGCAGAATGCACATCATTATGGTGCTTTGGGGGTGGCTCTTAGCGGAGCCGGACCGACATTGTTGGCATTGGCGGATCGCCGGGAGAACCGGAGAGCGGAACTGGAACAGTATTTAACCGAAACGATGAGCAAGGAAGGAATCACTGCATCTATTTTAAAATTGCGCCCAGAGAGCGAAGGCGTTAAAGTATATATTGATGAGAAAGAGATTCCTTTTATGGACATGATTAAAGGGGAAATTACGATATGAAACGAATTGCACTTCTTCCGGAGGGGACCGTTTCCCATGAAGCGATTCGTTATTTGATAGGGGATACGCCCTATGAATTGCTTTTTTGTAAATATATAGCAGATGTATTTCGGGCTGTGGACAAGGGAAAGGCTGACTACAGTGTAATTCCGATTGAGAATACAATTGATGGCTCTGTAAGTCTGCATATGGATTGGCTTGTACATGAGGTGGACATTCAGATGCAGGCGGAATGGGTGTACCCTTCTATTCAGAACCTCATTGGATATCGCAGTGAATTTACCAATGACCGGGGCGAGCTGGATTTAAGCAAAGTGGTCAAAATTATGTCTCATCCCGTGGCGCTTCCCCAGTGTAAGGAGTTCATACAGACTACGGCTGCTCAGGCTGAGCTGGAGAGTGCAGGAAGTACGGCGGAAGCCGTCGAAATTGTTAAACATAACCCGGGCAAAGGCTGGACTGCTTTGGGAACCATGCTTGCGGCTTCCAAGCACGGATTGGATATTTTGGCCAGCAAGGTGACGGATCACGATAATAACTTTACCCGTTTTGTCCTGATTGGCCATCACCCTATCAGCCTCCCGCGTGCACCTGAAGGTCAACGGACCAGTATTTTGGTGACACCACCGCAGGATTTTCCAGGGGCGTTGCATCAGGTATTATCTGCATTTGCGTGGCGCAGGTTGAATCTGTCACGGATTGAATCGCGCCCGACCAAAAAGCAACTGGGGAACTACTATTTTTACATTGAAATTTTGGAATCTCTGGATTCCGTCCTGCTTCCCGCAGCATTTGCAGAGATTGAGGCTTTGGGATGTCATGTGCGTATCCTTGGTTCCTATCCAAGCTACAAATATGTTGAAGCAGCGATCGAACCTATTTTAGAAGAACAATAATCGGAGGTGCAGTTCTTAATGGCAGAGCAATGGATTTATCTAGATGGACAGCATGTAACTAAGGAAAATGCAAAGGTTTCGGTATATGATCATGGTTTTTTGTACGGGGACGGGATATTTGAAGGCATTCGCATTTACAATGGTAATATTTTTAAATGCAAAGAGCACTTGGACCGTCTGTACGATTCTGCAAAATCAATTCAGTTAAACATTCCGCTGTCTCCTGATGAAATGCTGGAAGCAATGGCGGAAACGATCCGTCTTAACGAGATGCGTAATGGATACATTCGTCTGGTTGTATCGCGTGGTGCTGGAAATCTTGGGCTTGATCCTCTTCGCTGTCCGAAAGCAAGTATTATCATTATCGTGGAGCAACTCGCCATCTACCCCGAGGAGGCTTATCTGACTGGGCTTAAGACGATTTCCGTCTCTCAGCGTCGCAACATTCCAGATGCTTTGAATCCGAAAATCAAATCGTTGAATTACCTCAACAACATCCTGGTGAAAATCCAGTCTAACTATGCTGGTGTGGGCGAGGCTATTATGCTAAATTCCCAAGGCTATGTGACGGAAGGTTCCGCAGACAATATTTTTATCGTCAAAAACGGAGTGTTGTATACGCCGCCTTGCTATCTGGGAGCGCTTGAGGGTATCACGCGCAATGCTATTATCGACTTGTGCGCCGAGCTTGGTTATGTGCTCAAGGAACAGCCTTTTACGCTGCATGATGTGTATGTCGCTGATGAGGTGTTCTTTACGGGAACTGCAGCAGAAGTTATTGCTGCTTATGAAGTAGATGGTCGTACGATTGGTTCCGGCGTTGCGGGTCCGGTGACTTTGGAGCTATTGGCCGAGTTCCGCAAGATCGTGGATCAAGACGGTTATAAAGTGTGGCAGGACTAAAAATAGTGGATCCTTTTGACTGGATGCCCGCAAGGGAATCTGGTTGAGAGGATTTTTTTGTTTGTATGGGGTCATTCGCCCGGGAAGTGCATAGGATGTAATAACAGAAGCCGGGCGTTTACCTATCCTGCCCGAACGAATGTCTAGGAGGTTTGTGACCTGTGAAAATACACATCGTCAAGAAAGGCGACACACTGTACTTGCTTGCTCAGAAATATAATGTGTCACTCGAAAAAGTTATTGCGGCCAATCCCCAGTTGGCTGACCCGAATCAGTTAAGTATCGGCGAGAAAATCAAAATTCCGGCAGACCCTGTTGCGATGCAAGAACAGCCATCAACGGTTTATCAGCACAAAGTCAAGCAGGGTGATTCGTTGTGGAAGTTGTCCAAGGCATGGGGAGTCCCGCTCAAGCTAATTATTGATGCCAATTCCCAACTTAAAAACCCGAACGCTCTACTGGTCGGAGAAACCGTCAATATTCCTCAATACAAAGGGGAATCATCCAGTCCTGCTACAGACAAAAAAAATACTGGAGTCAAACAAGAGATGACGCAACCAAAGCCCGAGTCACCAGCAGAGCCGTCAAACAAACAACAACTCACCCAGCCAAAAGAAGAACTCACCCAACCAAAAGAACAACTCACTCAACCAAAAGAGCAACTAACTCAGCCGAATATGGAAAACGTGCCTAAGCCTAACGAGCAGTGGACGCAGCCTAATGAAACCGTGAATCCTCCCAAGCTTCCCGAATTAAAGCTACCCGAGGTACCTATGCCTGTGGCACCTGTGAATCCTGCTCCACCTCAACCTGTAGCTTACCAACCGGTTCAGCCCAAGCCCCAGTTGCCTGCAAATGTTGAGCTAAAGCCTGTAGCTGAAAAATTTTGCGGTTGCACGAACACGGAATCAGCTACCAATTCCCAATGGTCAGTACAACAGCCGACGCATGATTACAATTCACCAACAAGTATGGGACCAAACTCATGGTACCCGGGCATCGGGGCTGCCCAGCCATGGGAGAATGCTCCAGTAAATACTTCCTTTGTAGAGCAATGGTCTTCTTCCGTAGCCCCTAACCAGGGATATCAGCATGACTGTGAACACCCATGGAGTTGGGGACCTGTACAAACAGCGCCTATAAATGTCCAACCGACACCATATCCTGTTTATCCGGACTGCACATCCCCGGGGTATCATCCAAGCTATGAAGCGACTGAGAATGCATCCTATCCTGTCTATCCTCCATTTATCCATCAAGGTTACCCGCAGCATTCTGAGAGCGCAGTCCAAGGTAGTCAGTGGGGACATGAATGGGAACCACCTCATCACGGCCTACCTACAGGTGGGTATATATCCGACTATAGCCAGCTACAAGGACAACAGTCGGCGAATCTACCGCATCATTCGTTCGCCCATGAGAATGCACCTGTGTATCCTTTAGAAGGATATACCACCCCTTATATGTTTTTGCCTGACTGTGGCTGCCGGGAGGGGAATGTGGAGTCAGTACCAGCATTCTCGGGAACGCAGGGAGATGGAAAAAATCTGAATATCGGAACCCAAAACGAAGCTAATTCTGCTTCTGCCAAGCATAAAGATAGCAACGTGCGTAAAGGCAAGGGAAAAGAAACCTCGGGCAGTATGGCCAAAGAAGAGACATCCAAAGTCAAGGTTTCGGGTAAAAATGGTACTACTAAAAATCAAAAGTCCCGCAAGACGGTAGCGGCAGCTTCCCATTCTTCGGCCAGCAGTTCCCGCTCTCGCAGAAATCCCTGGATTAAGGACTGACAAAAGGGAATTTAAAAGTAGAGATAACCTTTATGAAGGTGAAATCAGCCTATGATTAATCTAAAAGAGTGAAATGATAAAATAGAGAGACTGTTATTCCTCAGAAACGGAATGACGGTCTTTTTTTCGATTAGCAGCAAGCGAATTTGGGTACAGGAATCAATTTTAAAAAAGGTGTTGCTAAGTATAAGCATAATATGATATATTCTTATAGCTGTCTTTTCTGAGATGGTTAGCAACACAAAGCAGAATGAAAATGTTAAAAAAATTCTCTTGAAAAAAAGTGTTGCAAAGCTTTAGAAAATATGATATATTATTTAAGTCGCCGCTGAGATATGGTGGTGAAACGAAGTAAGGCAAAAGCAAGACATCATGTAGGTTTGATCTTTGAAAACTGAACAACGAGTGAGTAAATGATTTTGTTCGCAAAATCAACCACGAAGATTTCGGTACTTACCGCAAGGTTGTATGAAATCGGAGTGTAAAAGAGATATTTTATCTCGTCAGTTTCAAAATGAGCATATC